>NZ_JBAWSX010000012.1:0-164716 GCF_037104725.1 Bacillus bruguierae
TCAAGATGAGATTTCCCATAGCGTTAAGCTAGTAAGATCCCTGAAAGATGATCAGGTTGATAGGTTCGAGGTGGAAGCGTGGTGACACGTGGAGCTGACGAATACTAATAGATCGAGGACTTAACCATATAATATGAAGCAAGTGTTATCTAGTTTTGAGAGAATATAAAAAACTTGTTGACTTTTTCGGTGAATCAAGTATAATAATGATTGTCTCAAATGAATATAGTCTGGTAATGATGGCAGAGAGGTCACACCCGTTCCCATACCGAACACGGAAGTTAAGCTCTCTAGCGCCGAGGGTAGTTGGGACTTTGTCCCTGTGAGAGTAGGACGTTGCCAGGCAAATGGAGGATTAGCTCAGCTGGGAGAGCACCTGCCTTACAAGCAGGGGGTCGGCGGTTCGATCCCGTCATCCTCCACCATATAAATGCCGGCTTAGCTCAATTGGTAGAGCAACTGACTTGTAATCAGTAGGTTGGGGGTTCAAGTCCTCTAGCCGGCACCAGTATCATGGCGGCTGTGGCGAAGTGGTTAACGCATCGGATTGTGGCTCCGACACTCGTGGGTTCGATTCCCATCAGTCGCCCCATTTTAAAAAATAATATGCGGGTGTGGCGGAATTGGCAGACGCACCAGACTTAGGATCTGGCGCCTTTGGCGTGGGGGTTCGACTCCCTTCACCCGCACTTTTAATTGAATAAGTCATATATGTTTTGCGGAAGTAGTTCAGTGGTAGAATACAACCTTGCCAAGGTTGGGGTCGCGGGTTCGAATCCCGTCTTCCGCTCCAATTTACAATATGACGCCGGGGTGGCGGAACAGGCAGACGCACAGGACTTAAAATCCTGCGGTGGGTGACCACCGTGCGGGTTCGACCCCCGCCCTCGGCACCATATGCGCCCGTAGCTCAATTGGATAGAGCGTTTGACTACGGATCAAAAGGTTAGGGGTTCGAGTCCTCTCGGGCGCGCTTTATTAACGGGAAGTGGCTCAGCTTGGTAGAGCACCTGGTTTGGGACCAGGGGGTCGCAGGTTCAAATCCTGTCTTCCCGATAGTTTTTTAAAATGGGGCCTTAGCTCAGCTGGGAGAGCGCCTGCCTTGCACGCAGGAGGTCAGCGGTTCGATCCCGCTAGGCTCCACTTATAACTTGTTTATGGCGGTGTAGCTCAGCTGGCTAGAGCGTACGGTTCATACCCGTGAGGTCGGGGGTTCGATCCCCTCCGCCGCTACCATAAAGGACCTTTAGCTCAGCTGGTTAGAGCAGACGGCTCATAACCGTCCGGTCGTAGGTTCGAGTCCTACAAGGTCCACCACTCAAGTTTTATATATATGGAGGTATACCCAAGTCTGGCTGAAGGGATCGGTCTTGAAAACCGACAGGCGGCGAGAGTCGCGCGGGGGTTCGAATCCCTCTACCTCCTCCATTTTTTTAAAAAGAATATTATATCATCGCGGGGTGGAGCAGTCTGGTAGCTCGTCGGGCTCATAACCCGAAGGTCGCAGGTTCAAATCCTGTCCCCGCAACCAATGGTCCCGTGGTGTAGTGGTTAACATGCCTGCCTGTCACGCAGGAGATCGCCGGTTCGACCCCGGTCGGGACCGCCATTTATATTAAGGCTCGGTAGCTCAGTCGGTAGAGCAGAGGACTGAAAATCCTCGTGTCGGCGGTTCGATTCCGTCCCGAGCCACCATTTTGAAATATGCAAGCCGGCTTAGCTCAATTGGTAGAGCAACTGACTTGTAATCAGTAGGTTGGGGGTTCAAGTCCTCTAGCCGGCACCATTTCAAAATGAGCCATTAGCTCAGTTGGTAGAGCATCTGACTTTTAATCAGAGGGTCGAAGGTTCGAGTCCTTCATGGCTCACCATTTTTATGCGGGTGTAGTTTAGTGGTAAAACAAGAGCCTTCCAAGCTCTGGTCGAGAGTTCGATTCTCTTCACCCGCTTTTTCTAGGGCCTATAGCTCAGCTGGTTAGAGCGCACGCCTGATAAGCGTGAGGTCGATGGTTCGAGTCCATTTAGGCCCACCATATTCCGCAGTAGCTCAGTGGTAGAGCTATCGGCTGTTAACCGATCGGTCGTAGGTTCGAGTCCTACCTGCGGAGCCATATAATATAGAGAAGTACCCAAGTGGCTCAAGGGGCTCCCCTGCTAAGGGAGTAGATCGCTTACGCGGTGCGAGGGTTCGAATCCCTTCTTCTCTGCCAGAAATTGGCCCGTTGGTCAAGTGGTTAAGACACCGCCCTTTCACGGCGGTAACACGGGTTCGAATCCCGTACGGGTCATATTAAAGAGATAGCATAATTTGCTATCTCTTTTTGTGTATAATGAATAGTTACTTCTCTATTTTAGCTGGTTTTCCTTGATTTTTATCCCGCTATTCGTGGGCAGTAATACTCCCACCTCATAATGGATCAAATAGAAGTATGAAATGATATACTGGATTTGTTTGTCTCATCTGCATCATGAATAATTGTTTGTAAAATAGATTCCCATATGTGGGGATCATCAGGTAAGAAATGTCCTGCATCTTTTATATAATGTGTTGTTACATGAGGAGTAGCTGAGGCTACTTTTTTTATTTCTTCTATTGAAGATAAAGTGTCGGCTGTACCATGCCAAATATGGATAGGAATAGAAATGTTTTGAAAATTAAATCCCCAGTGTTCTGCTACTGCTTCATCTACACTATTTCTTAACGCTTCTTTCATGTGGATCATAGTTAATTTAATATCTTCATCTGTTTGAATAAATTGTTGATCCCATTTGCATAAATGTCTATTTCCTTTTTTCATCCCTTGCATATATTTTTCAGGGTTCTTTTCCATTTGCTTTTTTTGAGCACGATATGCCCATTTTAATAGCAAAGGTAAGCGTTTGGAGATAAAGAAGGCAATTCGATTTTCGCGGCACATACTGGCTGGCGGCTCTTCATTTTCAAACGGAGTTGCACTAGAAACCATTTGTACGGATTGTAAGCGCTCAGGGATTTTGTAAGCACAGGCTGCTGCATAAGCGCCTCCGCCTGAGACACCTATAATAGAAAAAGTTTGGAGTTTTAGTTGATCTGCTATTTCATTTACATCTTCTGCCCAATTCAGAACTGTTCGATTCTGTTTTGGATCAGAGAGCCCGTAGCCAGGTCTATCTATTGAAATAAGTCGTATGCCTAATTGTTTCGCTACCATATCATCTGTTAATGCCCAAATTCTTGAACCGGGTGTACCATGAAACAGCATGACTGGTAATCCATTTGTTTTACCATATTCAATATAGGCTAACTTACGTCCGTCTTGTAAAGTTATGATGTGATCTTTCATATTATTCACTCCCATAATAAATTATAAACCGACTGTTCAGTCTAATCTTATAATGAGAGTAGTTTATTTGTAAATACTGGGATTTTCACTATATAATATAGTCTATTGGTAAAATGAAATACTGTATTATTTGTGTTCACAATCTAAAGAGAACGCTTCCATTAAAATCGATTCCATACTTAATATTATAACTTTCCCCTATATGTGATAAATTTCACAAATGGGTCATAAAATGTGAATACACTCACAAAAAAACGTGCTACAATATGTGTGTAAGGAAGTTAAACAATATAAAAACAGTATTTTAATTATTTACTTAAATGACAATGCTAATGATGATATTGAAAAATAGAGAGGGGATTTTACCATGAAAAAAGGTATTAACCGCGTAGTATTAGTAGGAACAGGAGCTGTAGGTTGCAGCTATGCATATTCTATGATTAACCAAGGTGTAGCTGAAGAGTTTGTTCTTGTTGACGTAAACGAAGCAAAAGCAGAAGGCGAAGCAATGGATTTGAGCCATGCGGTTCCATTTGCTCCATCTCCAACAAAAGTTTGGAAAGGTAGCTATGCGGATTGTAAAGATGCAGATCTTGTTGTTATCACTGCTGGATTACCGCAAAAGCCAGGTGAAACTCGCTTAGATTTAGTTGAGAAGAATACAAAAATCTTTAAACAAATCGTTCGTGGTATTATGGATAGCGGATTTGATGGTATCTTCTTAATCGCAACTAACCCAGTGGACATTTTAACTTATGTAACTTGGAAAGAATCTGGATTACCAAAAGAGCGCGTACTTGGTTCTGGTACAACTTTAGACTCTGCTCGTTTCCGTTATATGCTAGGTGAGTACTTAGAGGTAGATCCACGTAACGTGCATGCGTATATTATTGGTGAACATGGTGACACAGAGCTTCCTGTATGGAGCCATACTACTATTGGTGTACAAAAGCTAGAAACAATTTTAGCGAACAATGAAAAGTACAATCAAAGCGAATTAGACGAAATCTTTGTAAATGTACGCGATGCTGCTTATCATATTATTCAACGTAAAGGTGCAACTTACTACGGTATCGGTATGTCACTATTACGTGTAACGAAAGCGATCTTAAACAACGAGAACAGCGTATTGACAGTATCTGCATATCTTGAAGGACAATACGGACAACAAGATGTTTACGTAGGTGTTCCAGCAGTTATCAACCGTCAAGGTATTCGAGAAGTTGTAGAGCTTGAATTAAATGCAGAAGAAGAATTGAAATTTGATCATTCCGTAAAAGTGCTAAAAGAGACTATGGCACCAGTACTGTAATCCGAATTGTATAAATCCCTTTCCGGCCTCCCCTGTATATCCCTTTATTTCACCCCTTTACCGGAAAGGGTTTTTTTATGTTTTACTTTAATGGAAAACAATAACAGAATAGCAGTAAATTCCCCTTTTTTTCTACTAAAAAAATTATTTTAAAATAAAACGCTTTCAATAAATATTCGTCAAAATTCGATATTTTTCGGTTAAATTTCATAAAATTACCGCGAATTTCTATAAAAAAACGTATGTTTTTTTAGAAATTCGCAAGGATATTTCAATTTACTGAAGAATAGTAATAACATATTTAAAATTCTGTCATCTTGTGAGGTGAACATAGTGATTGAGACAAAGTGTAATGTGGAAGACATGTTATTGTTCCATGAAGAAAAGTTTTATGATAGCTATGAGATACTTGGTGCTCATTTGACGATGGAAAATGGGATGGAAGGTACACGTTTTTCCGTATGGGCACCTCATGCACAAGCTGTGAGTATTGTAGGAGATTTTAATGAGTGGGATAGCGAGATGCATGAAATGATACGAGTGACAGAGAAAGGGATTTGGTCTTTATTTATACCGCATGTTCCTCAGCAGGAATTATACAAGTATGCAATTCAAACACGAGAAGGGCATACTATTTTAAAAGCAGATCCGTATGCAATGTATGCTGAAGTACGGCCAAGTACGGCATCCGTTGTTTATGATATAAAAGGATACAAGTGGAAAGATCAGAAATGGTTTCAAAAAAAGAAACGAAAGCCGATCTATAATGAACCGTTAGCTATTTATGAGCTTCACTTTGGCTCTTGGAAAAAGAAAGAAGATGGGTCTTTTTATTCTTATAAAGAAATGGCAGATGAACTTATTCCGTATGTAACAGAGCACCAATTTACTCATATCGAAATTATGCCGCTCATTGAACACCCGTATGATCGTTCTTGGGGATATCAAGGAACGGGCTATTATACACCGACAAGTAGATACGGAACGCCACAAGATTTTATGTATTTTGTCGATGAATGTCATAAATATGGGATCGGTGTCATCTTAGATTGGGTGCCAGGACATTTTTGTAAAGATGCTCATGGACTTTATTTATTTGACGGGGAACCGGCATATGAATATAAAGATCTTGATGTGCAAGAAAACCGTGTATGGGGGACGGTGAATTTTGATTTAGGAAAACAAGAAGTGCGAAATTTCCTTATTTCAAATGCGCTGTTTTGGATGAAGTTTTATCATATTGACGGTTTTCGGGTAGATGCGGTTGCAAATATGTTGTATTGGGAGCGAAATGGAGGGCAGGAAAGCAATGAGCATGCAGTATCATTCCTGCAACAGTTGAATGAAGCTGTATTTGCAGAAGATCCCACTTTCTTAATGACTGCGGAAGATTCAACGGCATGGCCACTCGTAACAGCACCGACTTATGAAGGTGGACTTGGCTTTAATTATAAGTGGAATATGGGCTGGATGAATGACATTTTAAAATATATGGAATGTGCGCCGGAGTATCGGAAATATATTCATGATAAAGTAACATTTTCGCTGCTGTACGCGTATTCTGAGAATTTTATTTTACCTTTATCACATGATGAGGTTGTACATGGGAAGAAGTCGCTGTTAAATAAAATGCCAGGTGACTATTGGGCCAAGTTTGCTCAGCTTCGTTTATTGTACGGCTATTTATTTGCACATCCAGGGAAGAAACTGCTCTTTATGGGTGGTGAGTTTGGACAATTTGATGAATGGAAAGACCTTGAAGACTTAGATTGGAGTTTACATGATTTTGAGATGCATAATTGTATGCATGATTATTTCAAGGAGCTCATAGCATTGTATAAGCGTTCTAAGCCGCTTTGGCAGCTTGACCATACACCGAAAGGCTTTCAGTGGATCGATGCGGATAACCGTGAACAAAGTGTTTTTTCGTTTATTCGCCAAGGAGAAAGAGAAGAGGATGTTCTCGTTATCGTTTGCAATTTTACAAGCGCGGTGTATGAAAATTATAAAGTTGGTGTACCGGCATTTCGCTATTATAACGAAATTTTAAATAGCGATAGTTCTGCATATGGCGGTTCGGGACAAATTAATAAAAAGCGATTAAAGACGATTATGGAACCTTATCATAATCAGCCTGCACATGTCGAAATGACAATACCACCATTTGGAATTTCAATTTTACGACCAGTGAAAACACGAAAGGGGAGTAGTAAACAAGATGGTTCAAAAACAGAAGTGCGTAGCAATGTTATTAGCAGGGGGAAAAGGTAGTCGTCTAAGTGCATTAACAAAAAATCTAGCTAAGCCAGCTGTTCCATTTGGGGGGAAATATCGCATTATTGATTTTGCATTAAGTAACTGTGCGAATTCTGGTATTGAAACAGTCGGGATTTTAACACAATACCAGCCGTTAGAGTTGCATAGTTATATCGGTATTGGAGATGCATGGGATTTAGACCGTGTAAATGGAGGGGTTACTGTACTTCCTCCTTATGCCGAGTCTTCAGGTGTGAAATGGTATACAGGAACGGCAAGTGCCATTTATCAAAATTTAAACTATTTAAAGCAGTATGATCCAGAACATGTTCTCATTTTATCTGGAGATCATATTTATAAGATGGATTATGCAAAAATGCTTGATTATCATATGGAACGAGAAGCGGATGTCTCTATTTCTGTTATTGAAGTACCTTGGGATGAAGCGAACCGCTTTGGCATTATGAATACAAATGAAGCGATGGAAATTGTTGAATTTGAAGAAAAGCCGCAATTTCCAAAGAGTAATCTAGCTTCAATGGGAATTTATATTTTTAACTGGGCTATTTTAAAAGAGTATTTAGAAATGGATGCAAGAAATCCAGAATCTAGTAATGACTTCGGGAAAGATGTGATCCCGCTTTTACTAGACGAAGGTAAAAAACTTGTTGCGTACCCATTTAGTGGGTATTGGAAAGATGTTGGAACAGTGAAGAGCTTATGGGAGGCAAATATGGATCTACTTCAGGAAGATTCATCGCTTAATTTATATGACTTTGATTGGAGAATTTGTTCTGTAAATCCGAATCAGCCGCCGCAATATATTGCACCATCAGCAGAAGTGGAAGAATCGTTAATTAATGAAGGCTGTGTTGTTGAAGGGAATGTGCAGCATTCTGTATTGTTTCAAGGGGTAATTGTAGAGGAAGGAAGCAGAATTGTCGATTCAGTTATTATGCCAGATGCTAAGATTGGAAAGAATGCTGTGATTGAGCGTGCTATTGTTGCGCCAGGAATGGTTATTGAAGATGGAACAATTATTCGTCCAGAAAAAAATATAGAAGACGTTTTGTTAATTGCAGAGGAAATGTAAAGTGTGATGAATGATTTGTAAGGGAAGGTATATATAAATCCAAGTTAAAAAATGACAGAAAAATCCTTTTCTTTTTAGGTGGGCGAGAGCCTCTGGACATGTGTAGAAGCGGTCAGTTCCTTATTCTGCCACATGCAATGGTTTAAAACAAAGGGAGAAAGCGAGAGAAGAATCTTTTGTTCTGCATAGCAGCAATCTTTATGTCGAAAGGTCAAAATGAATTTCTATAAGTGGTTTTTATGAATGACTATTTTACTGTCTGTTAGAGCGCGACGAAAAGGGGATGAGATGAGTGAGAGAATCAATGTTAGGAATTATTAATGCGACAGAGAATTTTCCATCATTGCAGCAAGTAACAAATCATCGATCATTGGCGGTATTGCCGTTTGGCGGACGTTACCGTTTAATAGATTTTATGCTTTCCAATATGGTAAATTCTCATATTCATAGTGTAGCTATTTTCACAAGTCATAAAAATCGTTCTCTCATGGATCATCTCGGTTCTGGGAAACAGTGGGATTTAGATCGAAAACGCGACGGCTTATTTTTATTTCCTCCAAATTGCCAATGTACGCAAGATGAGTTTGGATCGTTTGCTCATTTTAGTAGACATATTGACTACTTTTTACGTAGTAAGCAAGAATATGTTGTGATTACAAATAGTCATGTTGTAACAGCGCTTGATTTCCAAGCTGTATTAGAGCGTCATTTATATACAAACGCACATATTACGGAAGTATGTCACCGTGGTAAGTCGCTTCAGACGTATGTACTAAAGAAGGAGTTATTATTACATTTGTTTGAGACGTATCAAGAAATGGGCTACTATAGCTTACTTGATGTTGTCAAAGAAAAACGAAATGCTTCGCTGCGTATGGAAAGATATGAGCATACTGGTTATGTGGCAGTCATAGATTCAATTGAAAGTTACTATAAACATAGTTTGGAGATACTACAGCCGTGCATTTGGAAGCAACTCTTTAAAAAAGAGGCGCCAATTTTTACGAAAGTAAAGGATGAACCACCAACAAGGTACGGAAAAGAGGCAAGTGTACATAATACGATGATTGCTAATGGCAGCATTATTGAAGGGGAAGTAGAAAATAGCGTTGTCTTTCGTTCTGTAAAGATTGGAAAAGGCTCTATCGTTCGTAATAGCATTATTATGCAAAAGAGCCAAATTGGAGAGAATTGTATACTAGATGGTGTAATCCTTGATAAAGATGTAAAGATTGAAGATGGAACAATATTAACAGGTTCAAGTTATCCATTTGTTGTAGAGAAGGGAAAGATTCAAAGTAGTGATGTAACAATTCATTAAGATAAGAATTGAGAGGAGGAATCTGCATGTGCGGCATAGGTAAATGTAGTTTACCTATGCTTGGCTATTGCGGAGAGACGACTACAGTGAATATTTTATTTGCAGTATCAGAGTGCGTACCATTTATTAAATCGGGTGGATTAGCAGATGTGGCCGGAGCACTTCCGAAGGCGTTACAAAAGCTTGGGATGAACGTGCGCGTTATGCTTCCATATTATAGTTTAATTCCGGAGCATATAAGAAAAAAATGTGTGCTTCATAAAGTGATTACGGTTCAGCTTGGCTGGCGTAATCAATATTGCGGTATTTTGAAAATGGAACATAAAGAAATTACGTATTACTTTATCGACAATGAGTATTATTTTAAACGTGATTCACTATATGGTCATTATGATGATGGCGAACGTTTTTCATTTTTCTCAAAGGCCGTATTAGAGTGCATTCCATATTTAGATTTTGAAGTGGATGTTCTGCATTGCCACGATTGGCATACAGCGATGGCAAATTTTTTATTGCGAGAAAAATATCGTGAGCAGCCATTATATGAAAAGATAAAGACGGTTTTTACGATTCATAATTTGCAGTTTCAAGGGGTGTTCCCGCGCATTGTTATGAATGACTTATTAGAGCTTGGTGATGAGTATTTTCATAGTGAACAACTTGAATTTTACGGAAACATTAACTTTATGAAAGGCGGAATTATTGCCTCTGATATCATTACAGCGGTAAGTCCGACATATAAAGAAGAAATTCAATATTCGTTTTTCGGAGAGAAGTTAGATGGTTTACTGCGTAAATATAACGATAAACTTGTTGGGATTGTAAATGGAATTGATGATGTGTTGTACAACCCAAAGAATGATAAAACGATACCAACAATGTATGATGCAAATTCACTCTATAAAAAAAGAGAGAATAAACGTGCTCTGCAGCGTTATTTTGGATTACCAGAAAAAGAAGATGCACCAATTATTGCAATGGTTACTCGTTTAACGAAGCAAAAAGGATTAGATTTAGTGCGTCATGTTTTTCATGAAATCATGCAAGAAGATGTGCAATTTATTGTGCTTGGGTCGGGCGATAAAGAATATGAACAGTTTTTTGAACACATGGCATATGAATACTCAGATAAAGTGAAAGTGTATATTGGGTTTCATGAAGAACTGGCACATCAAGTATATGCCGGGGCCGATTTATTTTTAATGCCATCTTTATTTGAGCCATGTGGCCTTGGTCAGCTCATTGCTCTTATGTACGGGGCGATTCCAATTGTACGGGAAACAGGCGGTTTAAATGATACTGTTCAATCGTATAATGAAGCTACAAATGAAGGAAATGGATTTAGTTTTACGAACTTTAATGCGCACGATATGCTGCATACAGTGCAGCGTGCTCTGCATTATTATCACGACAAAAAGGTATGGCAGTCTCTTATGAAACGTGCGATGACAGAGGATTATAGCTGGAAGCAGTCTGCACAGCAATATAAGGAGCTATATGAAAGCTTGTCCGGCTCACATCAAGAATTGCAGTCTAATAAGGAAGAAAAGAAGAGTAATCATAAGCAACCGATTTTTTCTGTTAACAAGTAGTAGGATAGAGCGAACCACCAGTGGAAAAACCATTGCTGGAAGTTTCACTTTGAAAGAGGTGAGAAAGTTGTTCTCAAATACAGAGAATTTTAAAGCTGCTTTTTTAGAAAAGCTCGAAACAATGTATGGGAAAAGTTTTAAAGATTCGACTGTGCAAGATCAATATAATACGCTTGGTCATATGGTACGTGAATATATTAGTCAGCGCTGGATTGGGACGAATGAACGGTACCGGACAGATAATCAGAAGCAAATGTATTATTTATCTATTGAGTTTTTATTAGGACGTTTGTTAGGAAGTAATATATTAAATTTAGGAATACGCGATGTATGTGAACGAGGATTAGAAGAGCTTGGGATTTATTTGCAAGATCTTGAGGAAATTGAAGCGGATGCTGGTCTTGGGAATGGCGGTCTCGGTCGTTTAGCTGCCTGTTTTCTTGATTCGCTTGCTTCGTTAAATTTACCAGGACACGGGTGTGGGATTCGCTATAAGCACGGTTTGTTTGATCAAAAAATTGTGGATGGTTATCAAATTGAACTGCCAGAGCAATGGCTGCGGCACGGAAATGTTTGGGAGGTACGAAGGCATGACCAAGCGGTGGAAGTTAGTTTTTGGGGACAAGTTGATACATTTCAGTCTGGTGGGCGTTTGGAGTTTCGGCACATTAATGCGGAAACGATTATGGCTGTACCGTATGATGTACCTGTTGTTGGGTATGAGACAAGTACTGTCAACACACTGTGCCTTTGGAGTGCAGAGCCGGTCCCATTTCCGCCGAACTGCAAGGACGTATTAAAATATAAGCGAGAAACAGAAGCGGTCTCGGAGTTCTTATATCCAGATGATACGCATGATGAAGGGAAAATACTTCGTTTGAAACAGCAATATTTTCTTGTGTCGGCCAGCTTACAAAAAATTGTACGGTTGCACCGGGAACGAAATGGTACGCTTCGTAATTTGCATGAGAAAATTGCCATTCATATTAATGATACGCATCCGGTTTTAGCAATTCCAGAATTAATGCGCATTTTGCTTGATGAGGAAAAGATGAGTTGGGAAGATGCGTGGTACGTTACAACACATACGATTTCTTATACAAATCACACAACCTTATCGGAAGCGTTAGAAAAATGGCCGATTCATATTTTCGAACCGCTATTACCACGCATTTATATGATTGTACAAGAAATTAATGAGCGTTTTTGTCATGAATTATGGGACCGCTATTCGTATGATTGGAATCGTATCGAAAACATGGCAATTATCGCTCATGGGCTTGTGAAGATGGCGCATTTGGCAATTGTGGGGAGTCATAGTGTAAACGGCGTTGCGAAAATTCATACGGAAATATTAAAACAGCGAGAAATGCGGTTGTTTTATGAGTTTTATCCAGAGAAGTTTAATAATAAGACAAATGGAATGACGCATCGGCGCTGGTTATTAAAAGCAAATCCACAGCTATCGAAATTAATTTGTGACACAATTGGAACAGATTGGATGAAAGAACCGGATCAGCTGCAAGCTTTAGAAAATTATAAATACGATGCAGCGTTTCAGGATTCGCTTCATAATGTAAAACAAGTGCGAAAAGAATTGCTAATGAAACGGATTGAAAAACAAACTGGTATTGTTGTGGATCCGTATTCCATTTTTGATGTACAAGTAAAACGTCTGCATGCTTATAAGCGGCAATTATTAAATGTACTGCATATTTTATATTTGTATAATCGTTTAAAAGAAGATTCTAGTTTTTCCTTTTATCCGCGTACATTTATTTTTGGTGCAAAGGCATCGCCTGGTTATTATTATGCAAAAAAGATTATTAAACTCATAAATGAATTGGCGCGAAAAGTAAATGATGATCCGTATGTCAATCAATATATGAAAGTTATTTTTCTAGAAAACTATCGCGTTTCACTTGCTGAAGATATTTTTCCAGCAGCAGATGTAAGTGAACAAATTTCAACTGCAAGTAAAGAAGCATCGGGAACCGGAAATATGAAATTTATGATGAACGGTGCGATAACGCTAGGTACGCTAGATGGTGCAAATGTTGAAATTAAAGAAGCTGTTGGGAATGATGCTATTTTTATTTTTGGTTTAACGGCTGAAGAAGTGCTGCATTATTATCAAAATGGCGGATACCGTGCAAGCGATTATTATCATCATGATACACGCATTCAAAAAGTTGTTAATCAGCTGACAAATGGTTTTTTTGAAGATGCGGGTGATGAGTTTGAAGCCATTTTTGATTCTCTCCTTATTCAAAATGATGAATATTTTGTTCTTCGGGATTTCGCACCATATGCAGATATGCAAGAAAAAGTTGGAGAAACATACGAAAATCGAAAAAAATGGTTAGAAATGAGTACGATGAATATTGCGAAATCTGGTCATTTTGCAAGTGATCGAACAATTTTGCAGTACAGTCATGATATTTGGAGAATCACAGAAGGTATGTGGGTGAGATAAAGTGGGGGGCTTACTGCCTAACAATATATCGGCGGAATCAGAGCATTTATCGGCGATTCGACACAAGCTAAAGACCCTTCGACGTTGTTCGACATGAAAAACGACTTGGAATTTTCCAAGTCGTTTTACTTTACCACAGAAATAGAATAGAACGTTGTATATAATATATAGATTCACTTTGATTTTCCAACATATAAACCGCTGCTATGCAAAATACAACATGCCCGCTACTGGCCTGCTCTTTTTGTTTTAAACATCGCACGTAGCAGAAAAAGGCCCTGACCGCTTCTATACATGGCCAGTTGCTCTCCCCGCCTAAAAAAAGAGGGTTTATGTCGTTTTTTTAATTTGTATTTATATATACCGTGTCCAGCGTAAATAAGTATAAAAGATTACTACAATTCTTCAAATGTATCCCTTTGAAAATGAGTAGAAATTGCCATTTTATATGTTGTAATGTGATGGTTTTTTATAAAGGAATGCATATTTTTTGTAAATGTCATACTACGATGGGTATGGGAATATTCCCATTCATTTTCTTCAAATTGTACTTTACGTGGAGGAAGAAGCGGAACAACATCAAATAGATTTACGAAACGAAAGCTATTGGCAACTTGTATTTTATAATAATTTCGAAAGGCGATATCACCGACTTTTGGAGAGCCGAAACTGTAGAGTGCGTAATGAGAGAATGAAGTGTTTACACGAGCATCTAGTATGTGCAAAGTAGCAAGGGCTCCTCCTAAACTATGTCCAGTAACGAAAAGAGCTTTAGAGGAAGACAAGGAAACGAGGGTATCCATAATTGTATCTCGGCATGATTCATAAATAGAAAGAAAACCGCTATGAACATGCCCACTGTTTGCAGTAAATGGGTACGGTTTTTGTTGGACGATAGAATCAGCAATCCAATCACGGTCTGATTGTGTCCCGCGAAAGGCTACAATAATTTGATCGTCCGACTCTAAAATGAATCCAAACCATTCTGTTTCTTGAATAGCTGTTGCTTGAAAGCCTTGTACATACCGGAAACCTTTCGGAATAGTAAAAATGCCATTTTGGTTATATTGCTCATATGTTAGTTCGCAGCATGTAGCTAACAATATAGCGGTATCCTTATGAAAGGATACAGAAGTTGGCATAGAAAAATCCTCCTCATGATGAAGTATAATTCAATATATGAGGAGGATATATGTTTCATTCTTTTACAAGATTATTCGCTTCCATCAAGAATGCGGCCGATCCCGCCAAGAATACTACCTTCTCCAGAGTTTTTTGCCCCTGGTCCTATGATGCGCTCCGCTAAGCGGCTTAATGTTAAGGATTGAACCCAAACTGTTCCAGGTCCTTGTAATGTTGCGAAGAATAGGCCTTCGCCGCCGAAGATTGCGCTTTTTACATTGCCAACAAATTGAATATCATAATCAACATCTTTCGTCATAGCAACAAGGCAGCCTGTATCAATTTTGAGTTTTTCTCCTGGCTTTAAATCACGCTGATAAACTGTTCCACCAGCATGCATGAACGCAAGGCCGTCACCTTCAAGCTTTTGCATAATAAATCCTTCGCCGCCGAAGAAACCACTGCCTATTTTTTTCGTAAATTCAATACCGACAGAAACACCTTTTGCAGCACATAGGAAAGAATCTTTTTGACAGATTACCTTTCCTTGATATTTCGTTAAATCAACAGGAATAATTTTCCCAGGGTACGGAGCTGCAAATGAGACGTGACGTTTTTCATACCCTGTATTTGTAAATACAGTCATAAACATGCTCTCACCTGTCACAAGGCGTTTTCCAGCACCAACAAGTTTGCCGAAAAATCCACCTGTTTGGGCGGAACCGTCACCAAATACTGTTTCCATTTCAATATTGTCTTCCATCATCATCATAGCACCAGCTTCAGCAACTACGCTCTCCTCTGGATCTAATTCAATTTCAACAAATTGCATGTCATCGCCATATAATTTGTATTCGATTTCATGTGCTTTCATCGTTTCACCTCAAGTAATAAATATGTATGAATATATTTATATTGTACCGGAATATCTTCAAATAGAAAATACAAGTTTTGTAAATTTTCAAACAAGATATTTCTGTTTTGTTTGACGTTTTATTTCGGGCATGATATAGTAAAAGAACTATTGAGCTGCATAATGTGGTACGGAAATAAAGCGTGTTCGTTTCAAAGCATTAGCTTGTGAGAAAATCATGATGTTTATCTCTACCTTTGTATGTAGTTTCCAATAGATAGATTTCTTTTTTATTTTAGGAGGTACATGCAATGCAAACAGGAAAAGTAAAATGGTTTAACGGCGAAAAAGGTTTCGGTTTCATCGAAGTTGAAGGTGGCGAAGATGTATTCGTACATTTCTCTGCAATTCAAGGCGAAGGCTTCAAAACTTTAGAAGAAGGTCAAGAAGTTTCTTTCGAAATCGTTGAAGGTAACCGTGGACCTCAAGCTGCTAACGTTACTAAAAAGTAATGATGGCAAAAAGAAACATTCCTAAATAAGGAATGTTTCTTTTTTTATGGCCTTGAACTGGACTCGTCTGAGGAAAGTTCGCCTTTAAATGTTCTTGCTTCGTAGTCATCTAGCATTTGTTCATATTCTTCGTGTTCTTCTGTAGCGTATACTTGCACGTTTTTTCCGTACATATCTGTTCCGATAAAGTTTTCAAAATCCTCAACATATCCGCGAGGTTCCTCGGCATCTACATACATCTCATCAAAATTTTTAGAGTCGCGGCGCTCTAAATCAGAAGGTGTTTCGGATGTTCCATATAAAGCAACGTCTTGCCAAGCATCTTCAGCGTCATATCCAACGGCACTATCCATATCATATTTACCAAAAGGCGGCTCGATAAGTTCTTCCTCAATCGGACGTGCGCCAAGGATTAGCTTATTATGTGTGTGTTCGATACAAGTGGTGGCGGTTGGCATGGCTTCTAAACGTTCAAGAGGAATTGGTTCACCTGATACTTCACAAACCCCATACGTTCCAGCTTCTATTTTTTCTAGGGCGTGTTTTACATCTGTAAGTTGTTTATGCCAAAATTCTACTAATCCTAAGTCTTTCTCGCGTTCATACAATTCTGTTCCCATATCTCCAGGATGATTATCATATGCAGAGAGTTCGCCAACTGCATCGCGTTCAGAAGCTTGCCCTAAATGCTCATGATTTTGCAGCGTATGTTCCAGCTCTTGTTTTTGCTTTTGTAGTACAGATTGAAAATGATCCATTTGTTGTGGAGTTAGCATAAAATCCACCTTCCTACAATTCGGTTTCTTTAAGTAGTATGAGCTCAATTGCAGGAATTATGAAAAATAATCCGTTAATATATCGGCGGTTCAACGTAGTATAGAGTGAAACTCCCATCAGTAGGAGACTTACTGTGGGTTTAAAATAAAGTCGTGACATAAAGTGAAACTTTAACCAGTGGGGATTTTCTTCATCCCCCACTGATTATTAGTTGAACCAATCGGGCTTTTACGGGCAGTTTATCTCTCGCCTAACTTCTTTGCTGTTGCTGAATTTTGAGGCGGGAGTATTACTGCCCGTTAATGCGGGATAAAAAAATTGCGAAGTTTTTCTCCTTTAAATATTTTGTCTGAAGAGGATTTTTATGTAAGAACATCTAATATTGAAAAGTGTTTCAAGGAAGGATAGGTGATGACATCTCAGTAAAAGCCTGCTCTTAATGCTATAAAAAGAGTGACAACAATAAGCAATCTTTTTTGTCGGTACACTAAACTATTGGAGGGATTAAAATGTTAAATGAAAATGTCGTCCTCTACACTGAAGAAAATGGTATCGCAAGAATTACACTAAACAGACCGGAAGCACTAAATGCGTTAAACCGAGATGTTCTTGAACAACTTTCGTCCGTCTTAGACAGGGTTAAAACTGATTCAGGTGTAAAGGCAGTGATAATCATCGGTGCCGGAGAAAAGGCATTTTCCGCAGGTGCTGACATTCAGTTTCTCAATAAAGCCACTCCGTTAGAAGTACGAGATTTAGCTCAGTTAGCTGTTACAGTTACTAATAAAATTGAGTCATTGGGAAAAGTAGTTGTTGCTGCCATTAACGGCTTCGCACTAGGAGGCGGACTGGAATTAGCTGAATCCTGTACGCTCCGTGTTTGTGCTAATCATGCTAGATTAGGACATCCAGAAGTCCGTATTGGAGCAGTTGCTGGTTTTGGAGGAACTACGAGACTGCCCAGACTTATAGGTAAGGGGCGTGCTACAGAGCTATTGCTCACCGGAAACGTGATAAGCGCAGACGAAGCTTATAGAATAGGACTGGTTAATAGGATTGTTGAACCCGATAAATTATTATCAGAAGTAGAAACGCTTATTTTAGAAATTTTGTCTCAGGCTCCTATCGCAGTAAAAATGACTTGGGAGGCAATTCATCGGGGAGGTAATTTAACTTTAGAAGAATCCGCACTTCTCGGTGCAGATTATTTTGGTTTGATAGCGTCCACCGAGGACTTCAGAGAAGGAACTAAGTCATTTCTAGAAAAGACCCAACCATTATTTAAAGGAAGATAGTTAATGAAAACAATCATGTGTGGATTTAAAATAAAGTTTGATGAAAATAACACAAAATCTTGGGATAACCCCTTGATTTTATTAAACTTTAATCCAATTCAACACTTACTGCTCGTTCATGCGGGATGAAGACGATTTGACAACATACAACATAAATGCACCTAAAAAACGCAAGTGCTTCTACACTTGCGCCTTTTTTATAGGAAATATCCAAGTAATAACCCAATTCCCATTAAAAATCCAAAAATTGTATTTGTTTTTGCTGTGGCAATCATCGCAGGTGCCATTTCCATTGGAATGCTCTTTCCTATAAAACCTTTCGTTGCTTTAAATGCCTTTGGAACACTTAAAAAGACTACAAGCATCCATGGCGAGGCAATACCGACAAGAATAAGGGCAATCGTCCATATATAAGAAATGATAAACATAGATGCCAATATGCTAATTGCATTGTTTCGTCCAACTAAAATAGCTAATGTTCTTCTGCCGTTTTCTTTGTCGCCATCTAAATCGCGAATATTATTCGCAAGTAGAATGGCTCCGATTAAAATTGCATTTGGAATGGAGAGTAATACAACTTCTGATGTTACCATTCCGGTTTGAATAAAGAATGAAATTCCAATAATAATAACACCCATAAATAGCCCCGCTGTTAATTCACCAAAAGGTGTATAAGCAATTGGAATTGGACCGCCTGTATATAAATAGGCAACAGCCATACATACAAGACCAAGTGCTGCGAGCCACCAACTGGAGTTCATACAAATGTAAACTCCTAATAGAATTGCAATGCCAAAGAATCCGAACGCTAAACTCAATACTGTTTTTGGCTGAATCCCATCGCGAACGATTGCACCGCCAATTCCAACAGATCCTTCATGATCGAGCCCTCTTTTGTAATCAAAGTATTCATTAAACATGTTTGTTGCTGCTTGTATGAGAAGGCAAGCAAGAAGCATGATAAGGAAAAGAGGCACATTTATTTTGTTAATACCTTCAACTTCCATCGCATAAGCTGTTCCAATAAAAACAGGCACAAAGGCTGCAGTTAATGTATGAGGACGTAATAAGCTCCACCAAATACGCCAGCCTGTTTGTTTACTTGGCTTTGGCTGCATGGAAGAGGGATTTATTTCAACTTTTGCATCCATATGGAATCCTCCTATCTGTCTATCGTATAAAATAAAATGAGTCCTAACACGGGGCAAAGCCCACAATTAAGTGTAGGAAAAGCGTCATATAGTGTCAACGTTTATTTTCTAGGAATGTACTCGGATTTTCTCAGAAATGCTAAACATTGACACACCTTTCATTTGAGGTGTATCTTAAAATCAAGCGTATTTATGACTATTTTTCGCCCATAGGGGGGAGATTTTGTGATTCAAACGAAACAACATGATGTAAAAGATGTGATTCTGACTGCAATTCAGCGCGCAGCTGAGAGACAAGTACTCGTTAGTTTTGTAAAGCAAGTGGAATGGGTCGATCCACTCCTTTTTTATGCAGCAGGAACACAATTTGGATATAGAGATAGATGTTACTTTGCAGACCCAGCACAGCACGTTATTTTCGCTGGAATAGGTTCTGCTTTTACTATAGCAAATTCTTCTAAAAAGCGCTTTCAAAATGCTCGCAGGGAGTGGGCAAAGGTGAGAGAAGAAGCGGTAATTCACCGCGGTGCTTATGAATTTGGGACAGGACCGCTTTTGTTTGGTGGTTTTTCCTTCGATCCGCGAAAAGAAAGAACAGACTTGTGGAAGACATTTGACGATACGACGTTGCAATTACCAGCCTTTTTGTTAACGGTAAAAAATGAAAAAGCTTGGTTAACGGTAAACCGTTTCGTATCTGGAAATGATTGTGCGGAAAAGATTTACGAGGAATTGCAAAGTGCTGAGAAGCAATTGTTGCAGCAAAGTAAGCATCCCTTTGCAGAAGAACATGTAACCATTCTTTCAAAAGTAGAGGTAGAACCGGAGAAATGGTTGCAAGCAATTAAACAAGTGCAGGAAGAAATGAAGCGAGGCGCTGTTCAAAAAGTTGTGTTAGCTCGTGAAATGCAACTTGTTATGGATAAAGATGTAGATTCGACTTCTGTTTTGGCAGCACTTCGTATTGGACAACCGGATTGTTACGTATTTGCGTTTGATTATAAAGGAACATGTTTCTTAGGAGCAACGCCAGAGAGGCTTCTTCGCAAAGAGGGAGAAACATATACATCTATGTGTCTTGCCGGTTCGATTGGACGAGGTGCTTCAGAAGAGGAAACGAAAGAGAATGGATACGAGCTTTTGCATGATAAGAAAAATTTAGCAGAGCATGCTTATGTTGTAAACATGATTCGCAGTGTGTTAACAAAGCATTGTGAAACAGTTGATATTCCATATGAACCGAGTGTATTGAAGACGAAAAATTTACTTCATTTATATACATCAGTAGAGGCAAACGGAAATGGTGATTTGTTAACGATTATTGAAGAGCTTCACCCAACACCAGCTCTTGGCGGGACGCCGCGAGAAGAAGCACTAAAACTCATTCGTGAAGTAGAACTATTAGACCGTGGTTTATACGGAGCGCCAATTGGCTGGATGGATGAGCAGGGAAACGGTGAGTTTGCGGTGGCACTTCGCTGCGGGTTATTGTCTGGCAAACATGCTTCATTATTTTCCGGTTGCGGTATTGTCATAGATTCGAAGCCGCATTTGGAGTATGAAGAAACAAGATTGAAATTTAAGCCGATGCTTTCTGCTTTGGAGGGACTATCTAGATGAGCGATCATATAGAAGCACTATCATATTACTTAGGCGCGTTTGTTGATGAATTGGCGCGCCTAAGTGTAGAGGATGTTGTCATTAGCCCGGGTTCGCGGTCAACGCCGCTTGCCTTATTAATGGCGCAGCATGAACAAATTCGCACATATTTACACGTAGATGAAAGATCAGCGGCCTTTTTTGCGCTTGGCATTGCGAAGGCAAAAAAACGCCCTGTCGCCTTGTTATGTACGTCAGGAACAGCGGCAGCAAACTATTATCCGGCTGTATGCGAAGCATTTCATTCGCGCGTCCCACTTCTCGTGTTGACAGCGGATCGTCCGCATGAATTACGAGATATTGGTGCACCGCAAGCGATGAATCAATTTCATTTGTTCGGTTCGTTTGTGAAACAATTTATAGAAATGGCACTTCCAGAAGCAGTAGAACCAATGTATCGGTATGCGCGGATGACAGCCGGACGAGCAGTAGCTGGGGCGTTGCAAACGCCAAAAGGACCTGTTCATCTAAACTTTCCGCTTCGTGAGCCGTTAATTCCGGACTTTTCTTTAGAAGAATTATGGGAAAAAGGACGCGGAGAATATGGCGCAACCATTCATCAAGGGAAAATAGCAGTGACGGACGAATATGCAGCATCTTTACGAGAGCGCCTTTCGCATATGGAAAAGGGGCTTATTGTATGTGGAGATGATAGTCATCCGAATATTGCAGAAGCTGTCGTGGCTTTTTCTAAAGCATACGGTTATCCGATTGTTGCAGATCCGCTTTCTGGGCTGCGCAGCGGTCTTCACGATAAAGAGACAATTATCGATTGCTATGACACTTTTTTACGTAACGAACAACTTCGTGATAACTGGAAACCAGATGTGATTATTCGCTTCGGTGGTATGCCGGTTTCTAAAGCACTTACGCAATATTTAAAAAAGCAAACGGAGGCATTGCATATTGTCGTTGATGAATCTGGAAATTGGCGAGATCCGGTGCTTATGTCCACAGAAGTTGTGTATGCAAATGACGCTACATTTTGTGAGCAGCTTGCAAATGATGCGAAGCAGCGAAGCGAACGAGAGTGGCTTCATATGTGGCAACATATGAATGCCGCAGTAAAAGAGAAGCTTACAGAAATGGAATGGTATGAGCACGCATTTGAAGGAAAGGTAATTACAGAACTTGTAGATGTTTTGCCGGAAGATGCAACTTTATTTGTAAGTAATAGTATGCCGATTCGCGACACAGATACGTTTTTCTTCACAAATGAGAAGAACATTGAAGTAGTAGCCAATCGCGGTGTAAACGGTATTGACGGCATTATTTCGACGGCGCTTGGAGTAAGTGTAGCTCGCAAGCCGCTCGTATTAGTCGTGGGAGATTTAGCGTTTTACCATGATTTAAACGGATTGTTAGCGGCAAAACTACATGATTTACATGCGACGATTGTTGTTGTAAACAATGATGGTGGCGGTATTTTCTCATTTTTACCACAGTATGGACAAAAAGAACATTTTGAAGCGCTATTTGGCACGCCGCTCGGACTTGATTATGAACATGTCGTGAAGATGTATAACGGTTCATTCCAGCGCGTACATACGTGGGAAGCGTTTCGTCATGAAGTAGAGCAAGGAACGAGAGAAGATGGACTGCATGTTATTGAAATAAAAACAGATCGCGAAGAAAACTTGCAGCTTCACCGCGACGTTATGAAAAGGGCAGCAGCAACTGTTTCACGAGCATTGCAAGGTGAAGAGAAATGAAAGTAAACGTACATGGTATTTCGTACGAATATGAAGTGATTGGAAGCGGTGAGCCGCTTCTTGTCCTTCATGGCTTCACCGGCAGTATGGAAACGTGGCGTTCGTTTGTTCCGGTGTGGAGCGAGCAGTTTCAAGTCATTTTAGTTGATCTGATCGGACATGGTAATACAGAAAGTCCAGAAGAAATCCAGCACTATCACATAGAAACGGTAGCTGCGCACCTCATTGCTGTGCTTGATCATTTGCAAATCGAGAAAGCGCATCTATTAGGGTATTCTATGGGAGGGCGCCTGGCGCTTACACTTGCTTGTTTATATCCAAAGCGTGTCTCGTCTCTTTTATTAGAAAACTGTACAGCAGGACTCACAGCAGAAGAAGAACGTAAAGAGCGCAGACAGAAGGATGAACAGCTTGCTGACAAGATTGAACGAGAAGGCGTTGCTGCTTTTGTTGAAAAGTGGGAAAACATTCCGCTTTTTGCTATGCAAAAAAAGCTGCCTCTCCATGTACAAGCTCGTGTACGTGAAGAAAGATTAGCGAATCATCCCAGGGGCCTTGCAAATAGCTTACGGGGCATGGGAACAGGAGCGCAGCCATCTTGGTGGAATGAACTAGAACACTTGCAAATGCCTGTCTTACTTATGAGCGGAGAATATGATGAAAAGTTCTTTCACATCTTAACAAAGATGAAAAAACAGATCCCTCATGCTGAATTTGTACAAATTATTGGATCGGGTCATGCAATTCATGTGGAACAACCGCAAAAGTTTGATACAATAGTAAGGGGCTTTTTACAAAACATAAAAGGAGGTAGAAATAAATGACGATTGAATGGGTAAAAGAAGGAAATTATGAAGATATTATTTATTCCACATACAATGGAATCGCAAAGATTTCGATTAACCGTCCTGAAGTACATAATGCATTCCGGCCAAAAACGGTAATGGAGTTAATCGATGCGTTTGCACATGCACGCGATGATCAAAATGTTGGTGTTATCATTTTAACAGGTGAAGGTGGCCGTGCATTCTGTTCTGGCGGTGACCAAAAAGTTCGCGGTCATGGCGGATACGTTGGCGACGATCAAATTCCACGTCTAAACGTATTAGATTTACAACGCTTAATTCGCGCAATTCCAAAACCAGTTATCGCAATGGTAGCAGGTTATGCAATCGGCGGCGGACATGTACTTCACATCGTATGTGATTTAACAATCGCAGCAGAGAACGCAGTATTTGGCCAAACAGGTCCAAAAGTAGGAAGCTTTGACGGCGGATACGGCGCTGGTTATTTAGCTCGTATGGTTGGTCATAAGAAAGCGCGCGAAATTTGGTACCTATGCCGTCAATACAACGCACAAGAAGCGCTTGATATGGGCTTAATTAACACAGTTGTACCATTAGAACAACTAGAAGAAGAAACTGTGAAATGGGCAGAAGAAATTTTAGCAAACAGCCCAATGGCACTTCGCTTCTTAAAAGCTGCATTTAATGCAGACACAGATGGCCTTGCAGGTATTCAGCAACTAGCTGGCGATGCAACGCTACTATATTACACAACAGACGAAGCGAAAGAAGGCCGCGATGCGTTTAAAGAAAAACGCCGTCCGGACTTTGGACAATTCCCTCGTTTTCCGTGATCGGGAAGAGTGAAAAAAAGAGACTTGATGAATTTTCATTAAGTCTCTTTTTGTTTGGCTATAGTTCTCAATATAATTTTCATTTATCCCGCTATTCGTGGGCAGTAAGACCCCTACCTCAAGATTGAGAGGGAAGCATTGTCCAGATCTAGCGGCTAGAATCTTCGGTCGTTTCGCCCCCTCGGACGAGGCAAAAAGCGCCTCTCTGTCGCGGGCTCCAACGTCCTACAATTCTGGGCGGGCTGCTTCCGCTTTTCTAAAGAAGATAGGTGGGGGATGAAAAAACCCCCACTGATGGAAGTTTCACTTTATCGGAAACTGAGCAAGAAAAATCTATCTTCAAAGCGTGTAGGACAAGGTGGAGATAAATTGCCGCTATATCCGTAAAAATATTTTTAAATAAATTACGAATATATGTTCTGTTTTTGGTGTTTTATGGTATAATAAAAGAAAGAAGGAGGTGGTAATGAAATCCAAAAAAGGAATATGTAACCTACTAAATTAAGGTCAAGAAAGGTTATAAGTTATACTCTTACTTCCTAGAAATATGTTAAAACGCAAAAAATCTCTACAATACAATAAACTTCTATATTTGCTAGTTATATACGGCCATGCGTACTTAAAAACTATTGCAACCACTTCAACAAGAAATTCTCCATACATTACAAGTATATATAGAAGTTATGAATGAAAATCAACTTCTTATGTATCAAAAACGTGTGCAAAGCAGAAAGAAATTAAGTGTAACCTATTTACATCACCGACAAAAGAGAAGTCATCCTTATTCTATAATTTCCTAGATTGTTTGTTTAAAACAATGAAGTAACAATATTATATAAACTTACTATTGTAAGTGATTTAGTTTACGATTCAGCACGAAATTTCTATGATTATCATTGGGGGAAATATGTCGTGGAAACAAAACAGTGAGATGAGGAAACAACAGGATGAATTCTTCTGCCATATTCTACATACTCATTGAAATGATTACTTATAAGGTGAATAGATAGAGTATTACTGTGCAAGCTATTATGTGGAAATATATATCTATTTTAGTTTTTTGATATATAAGTCGCTGCTATGCAGGATACAACATGACCGCTACTTGCTTTCTCCTTTTGTTTTAACCCTTGTATGTGGCAGAAATAGGCACTGACCGCTTCTATGCATGGCCAGATGCTCTCGCCCACCTAAAAAAAGAGGGATTTTATGTCGAATTTTTAATTTGTATTTATATAGTTTCTACAAATATAAATAAATTTTACCAATATTTGATATTTTATGTACAAAAAAGGTTTTCTACTTTTGTGACTATTGTTATAATAGAATTAGTAAAATTATAGTTGATTTTACAATTTTCGCAGATTGATAGGAGGAATATTTAATGGCTGGACAAATTCGTATGAGCCCAGAGGAGCTGAAATCAAAAGCAGCTCGTTATGGTAACGGTGGTAATCAAATTGAGGACATTCTAAGTGATTTAACACGCTTACAAAGCGACTTACGCGGAGAATGGGAAGGTCGTGCATTTGAAGGCTTTGACCGACAATTTATCGATTTAGCACCAAAGGTAAAAAACTTTGCCCAATTACTACATGACATCGAAAGACAATTGAAAGATACAGCAGATGCTGTGGCTCGTCATGATGAAGAATTATCTCGTAATTTTGGACTTAGCTAATTACGGTGATGTTATTAGTTGAGGGGATTTTTCATGCTTTACATATTAACGGGCGCGAGTAAATTCTCTTAGTAGTGAGCCACGCAGCAATGCTGCGTGGCTTACTTATTGAGGTTGTTTGTAAAAAAAAGGAATATGTTACCTTGAGGTTATACTAAAAAATAAATGTTCAGCAAAAAGGTATAAGGTAGCTTGAAGTTTGTTTGCATTGATCTCGCATGAACGGACAGGAAGGCTCCTATTGATGAAAGTTTCACTTTATCTTGGTCATTAAGAGGAGTACCCGTTTTCGCGACCACTAGAAGTAAACGAATAATAGTACACAGACGAAGTGTTTTACTAGCAGGAGTGGTGATGTGTGAAAAAAATAAAATGGAGCGTAGTATTTTTTATTATACTGACGCTTGCGCTGTCTGCCGGAACCTCCTTTCTAGCACTGAATCAAGTGAAGAAAGGAAAGGATAATAAAGACACGCAAAAAATGACGGTTGCGCTAGTTAACGAAGATCAAGGTGCAAACCTGGGTGGCAAAAAAATTGAATTTGGTAATGAGTTTATTACGAGTGTTGAAAAAGATACTACCCATGATTGGTATGTAGTTAGCCGCGGGGTAGCGGAAAGCGGACTAGCACGTAACGTTTATAATATGATGATCGTTATTCCGAACGATTTCTCACAAAGAGCATTATCAATTGAGTCGAATGCACCGGAAAAAGTGACACTTAACTACAAAGTGAATGCAACTGGTAATAATGATGTGAAAGCAGAAGCGGAAAAAACAGCAAGTTCAATTCTTGAAGATTTTAACCGCCGAATTATCGATGTTTATTTCGCTAGTATTATTGGAAACTTGCAAAACGCACAGGATAACATTACAACTCTTGTAAAAAAAGAACAAACTTACAGCAATATGTACAATGATGAGGTTCATAGCCCACTAGCTGGTTACACACAGCAGTTTAAAAGTGTGCAAGATCAAACAGGTGTATCGAAAGGCAGTTTTAAAGGGTTACAAGAGATTTTAAACGGGTTTGGCAACAATTTAAATGAGGGTATGAAATCCAATCAAACATATCAGACAACCTTTGGTGATTTCAATAAAACGAAGGAAGCGAATGGCCTTGTCTTAAAGGACTTCGCGACGCAGCTGACTCAGTTTGACCAAGGGATGAATACGACAGATATACTGCAGCGACTTACTAATTTAGAATTAGCGAATAAAGAAATCTATGATCAATTTCAGTTAGCGGAAAATAATCCTAAGCTTTTAGCGGATTCAATTAAAAATAATTTGAATGATAGAAGTGCTGAAATTCATAGTTATAGCACAGATTTGGAAAAAAAATTAGAGTCAGAGCTTGAGACATCAATAACTGAAAAGCTGAAGGAGGAGATTTCAAATTCTCCTGAGGGTAAACAAGATGTGTATTTAAATAAATTCTTTGCCGAACCAGATGATCGTGTGAATAAAAAAATCCAAGAGCTTATTGACCATTTGCCGTCATTAAGGACAGAAGATATTCAAAATATCGGTTTATCAGATGGTACTAAGAAAGAATTGGAAAATGTCATTGATATCACAAATATATATATATCGGAAAAGGAAAAGGATAAGGAAAAACCTTATACACCTAATCGAGGTGAGGATAGCATTCCGCTTGCGAATATGGTACAAGATGTGAAGCAGAAGCTAGCAAATTCTGGTGTTGAAGTAACAGATAAAGCAGTACTACCTGCTACGAAAAAAGCAGGGCAATATATCACATTAAATGTACCAGACACTTATGAAGTGACAAGTGTGAAACTGACTATCGGAAAAGAAGAAGATTACACTGACAAGTACCTTGAAAATAAAAAAATTGTTTTACCAGCTACAGACAAAGGCGATTTCCAAATCAAGGTGACATTACGTTTAAAAGACGTTAACAGTAATATTTCTGTCTTTGAACCTGTAACTTGGAGTTGGAATTTGATACAAGAGGACACGGATAATGTCCTAGATCAATCATCATCTGTCATAAAACCAACACCACTTGAACCACCTATCTTAAGTCAATCACGCGCGATTATAAATCAGAAGCCTTTGAAGAAGGCAGAGAAAAGCGACGGTGGTAGCCAGACAGGAGGAAGTGACGGTCAAACTCAAAGTGGTGACAGTCAAACGCAAAATGGTGGTAATCAGCCAGGAAAAAATAACGGCGAGACACAAACAGACCCGCCTCCTACTAAAAAAGATGAAGGAACGGGTACAGATGATGAATGGAAGCCTGTAAATAACAATTACATCACTCACCAAGTTATGTCACCGTTAGATAAGAATCAGGATCAGAATGCGACTAATAAACTTATACAAGCGGCCGAAGATACGATTAAAAATTATCAAAAACTATCTAAATTGTATGACTTGTATTATGGTATTGATGCATCAGCCGATTTACCGGAAGGTTTTCATGAAAAATCACTTGCGGATCTAGCTGAACCACATCCAGATTCATTATATTGCTTGTTCAACAAACGCGATATGCTTGACATACTAGCAGGATATGTTGCAAAGCAAACGACAGAAGAGGTAAAGCAAGAAACGCTAAAGTTGAAAACCGAAGTAGATAATTATATGACATTGGTTGAGGAAGCAAATAAAAAATCTGCAGACTTAACAGAGGTACTTACGAAGACAACTGACCAAGCGAATGTGATGAATACGAATCTTACGCAAGCGCTAAAAGATTTAACAACATGGCGTGAAACAAGCCGTAAGCTAGTTGAACAGCAAGGAAAAGTTGTGACAAATAGCGATGGTGAGCAAACGGCGACACTTGCGTTAGACGGGGCATTCAAGTCTATTTTTGCACAAAGTCAAACACTGGCTGATCAATCGAAGGGTAACTTAATATCAGCTGACGATGTGTATAAAACTTTTGATAATATCGATAACCAAGCGAAAACGATTCAAGATAGTGGAAATAGATTAGTGAATCAGGCAACATCGCTTTCGATCGATCTTAGTAAGAAAGTGCTTGACGATAAGGATTTCTCGAAAAACTTCACAAAAGTTCTCGCGAATAGCCGTGTTGGCGAACGACAAAATGAAAACTTATATAGCTTCCTTGCAAATCCAGTGCAAACGAAAAATGATGGTGTTGTTGTAGCTGCAGATGCGTTTACGCCATATTTATTAGTGCTCATTTGCTTTATTGTTTCTCTATTTACAGCTTATGTCATTTCAAACCAAGAAAGAAAGCGCATAGAAGAAAGTGCTTTTGAGGAAGAGTTGTCATTGGTACTGAAAAACGTACCAACTACGACTGTTCAAGTTGGTATTGGAATTGTGGAAGGGATTCTAATTGGCGGTATTTCAGGCTATTTATTGAAAATTGGTCATGCGAAATTCTTAGTATGGATCAGCATTTTTACCATCATTATGTTAGTGCTGGTTCTCATTTCAGGCTACTTATTACGCCAAATGAAGATGATTGGAATGTTCATTCTACTAGCTACATTTAGCCTGTATCTGTTCCTGACAGATGCAGTTGGATTGAATCTTGATAAAATGTCGACTGCTGCTAAAATACGTGAATTTTCGCCACTTCAATATATTGAGAGTATGATCACTGGTTTTACAAACGACCGAGCAGATTGGCTGACTATTATGTATGGTTTAATTGCAGTTGCTGTTATTGGCCTTGTGGCAAACTTGTTTGTCATACACAAATACCGGGAAGAAGAAGGGGATGAACATGAAGCTGATTCTCATACGAGCTAGTTTCATTACTGCTTTTTTGTTGCTTATTCTTACACCGGTGTCCATTCACGCTGAGACGGATAGCTATCTTGAACATAACGGGAAGATGGATTTGAAAACTGATCGTGTTGAACAGACGAACCAGGAAAAAATTGAAAAGGAACAAAAGGAAAACCAAGAAACTGAACTCGATAAATATGCACCAGGCTTGTTTAAAGAACAAACAAAAGATGCAATTAAAGAGAAGCAAAAACAAATAGAGGGCGACACGAAATACTTAAATGACTCATTATTTGTGACATCAAACAAGAAGGATACAACTGTGAAGGATAAACAGAACAGATTGTTTGCTCAAGATTATACGGTTAGCACCGCTGTTAACGCTAGCCAAAACAAGAATCAACAAGAAACGGATCCTATTAGTAAGCAAATGATAGGAATCCTAGCTGCTGTAGTATTAGCAATTTGCTGCGGCATTTATGTTGTAATACGGAAAATTTGGCGGTAAGGGAGAAGAACGTATGGCAGGACAAACACATATTAATGTCACAATTGACTTTAATAAAGGGGATGGCAGATTATATGATCTGCGCATCCCTACCCATCAGCCCATCAAGCAGCTGCTTATGAACATTGCTGAGGCGCTGAAGCTTGATGTGATGGAAGTTTCTCGCTGCGCTGTTAAGGTTGTTAATAAAGGACTGTTACTAACTGATGATGATCGATTAATTGATTATCAGATAACAGACGGGGATATATTAAAAGTTTTGTAGAAACATAAAAACCCCTTTCTTTATAGATGGGCGAGAGCAACTAGACGTGCGTAGAATCGGTCAGGGCCTGTTTCTGCCACGTGCGAGGTTTAAAACAAAGGTAGAAGGCGAGAGCAGGTCAGGTTTTGTTTTGCATAACAGTGACTTATGTGTTGAAAAAACAAAATAGATTTATATAGGAATGTAAGTTGAAAAACTGATATAAAATCCTTTCGTTTGGGTGGACAAGAGCAACTGACCGTGCGTAGAAGCGGTCAGTGCCTGTTCTTGCCACGTGCAAAGGTCAAAACAAAGATAGAAAGAAAAAGCAGGTCACTTCTACATAGCAGCGACTTATATGTTGAAAAAACAAAATGGACTCATATAGAAAAGAACATGACAAAGAGGAGTAAAGGACTATGACAGAAAGAACGATTCAGCTAGATTCGATGCAGTATCTATTTGAAACGACTGAACATGTACGGAAATTGAAGTTATCGAAATCACAGACGCGTGTTAAGGACATACGGCAACTGGAGTTAATCACGGAAAAATCTAATTTCTTTGTACCAGCTACAGTAGAAGATCATGAAGATATGTTTACATTTGAATTCGACGTTAAGGAATATACAAGGGAATGGCAAGATGTACAAAAACTAGGTAAAAACGATAAATTACGACTATTGCTTAATGTTGCTCGCTTTCAAGAGTGTTTACAAACTCGAAAAACTTTCTTCCTTCATCCAGACAATATCGTATTCGATGACAATTATATGCCATATCTTGTTTATCGTGGTATTCGTGATATCGTACCACCGTATCGCTTAGATGATGCGAAATTTTTACGCCAGTATAAATGTTTAGTTGTTGCGCTATTCTCGAAGAAATATAGTTTTGATGAGTTATATTCTGGTTCATTGGAAAATGCGAAGGATACAGCGTTTGATCGTAGTGTTGTTGATGCTAGTACGTTTAATGATCTTATAAAGTTGTTAAATGATCATTATAGAAGAGAACAAACGACAACAGAGAAAAATATGCAGCTTGTGCCGAAAAAACGATTCCGTTTATTTAAACGATTATCCATTTCGATGATTGTTGCTTCGATTGTTCTTGCTGTACCGCTTGGCTATTTCAGCTTTGTGAAAATGCCGTATCAAAATAAATTGTTAGAAGCAGATAAAAATTTCTTAGCGACAGACTACGATAAAGTAATTAACACTTTAAAGGAGCAAGATCCTGAGAAACTACCAGATGCCTCTAAGTATGTTTTAGCTTCTTCATATGTGAAAGCAGAAAAATTAACAGATGATCAAAAAGCAGCAATTATGAAGAATGTGAGTCTAAAAAGTGATAAAAATTATTTACTATATTGGATTTACAACGGGCGCGGGGATTTCTCGAAGTCTTTAGATCTTGCGAAATATATTGATGATCCGCAATTGATTATGTACGGATTAATTAAACAAATCGAACAAGTGAAAAACAATCCAAAATTAACTGGCTCGGCGCGTGAAGAAAAAGTACAGAAATATCAGAAAGAATTGGAAGAATACCAAAAGAAATACAATACAGATTCCTCAGGTGACTTATCAAATAAAAATCCATCAGGAAATAAAGCGAACTAAGCATTATACGAAATAAAAATACAAGAAACGGGAGATAGAGATGGTACAACTACTAACAATTAGTTACGGCAATCAACTGCATAAATGTCATCTTAATCCGGAAAAGCGCGATTCAGTCACAATCGGTAACGAATGGTCCGATACTGTTACATACGCGGACTTAGAAACGCGTGTAGTGGTGAAGTGGGATGGCGAAGTATGGAACATTGAGAATGAAGCCTTACGTGTAAATGAACATGTGACAATAGATATCACGAAAGAGAAACAAATGCACTTTTACTTGACGGAATCAGGAGAAGAGTATGTGTATGATACAGCGTCCAAATATAGTATTTCGTTTGGCGCAACAGATCGCGATGATGTGATGATTAAGAATATGAAAGCTAACTTGCTGTTTATCCGTGAAACATTAGGAGATCGTTTTAAGGTCGTTGTCAATGACGGCTATGTATATCACAATCTTTTCCGTATTACTGGTGAGGAAGTGCTTGAACCGGGCGATCAACTTTATTTTGACGGTATAACAATCAAAGTTGGGAAAGAAGATATTCAAATATTAGCCTCATCTAATCGCGTTATATCAAAATTAACACGTTTAATGGAAGCTGATAATGATTTTGGTGAAGAATATCCGAATTATCATCGTTCCCCGCGCATTATTTATCGTGAGCCAGAGGAACAGATAACGATTGGAAAGCCATCTCACCTACCGTCAAAACCAACTGAACAACTGGCGCAGATGATCGTACCGCCAATTGTGATGATTGTGTTGACTGTAGTAGTGGCACTCTTTCAGCCGCGCGGAATTTTTATTCTCGCATCACTAGGGATGACAGTGGTAACGGTAATTATTTCATTAACCACGTATATAAAGAATTTAAAGAAATACAAAATTGAAATGAAAGAGCGGAACGAAAGTTATCAAAATTATTTGAAGCAGAAAACGCAAGAATTGTATGCTGCAAGTGAAGAACAAAGGCATGCTCTGGATTATCACTATCCAAACATTGAACAAATTCGTGATATGGCAGTAAAAATAGATTCTCAAGTCTATGAAAAAACAATGTTACACCATGACTTCTTAACATATCGCGTTGGATTGGGCCGTGTTGATTCTAGTTTTGAGATTAAGTTTAGCGAAGAAGAGTTTACACAAAACAAAGATGAATTAGTAGAAGCTGCAAAGGACTTACGTACGCAATATAAGGGTTTAAAGAATGTACCAGTTGTGACAGATTTAGTAAACGGTCCAGTAGGTTATATCGGACAACGAAAGTTAGTAATTGAACAGCTGCAAATGCTCGTTATGCAGACAGCTCTGTTTCATAGTTATTATGATCTACAATTCATTACAATTTTCCCAGAAGAAGAAAAAGCAAATTGGGATTGGATGCGTTGGTTACCGCATGCGAGTTTACGAGATATTAATGTTCGCGGGTTCGTTTATCATGACCGAAGCCGTGATCAAGTATTGAACAGTTTGTATCAAATTTTGAAAGAACGTAAGTTAGCTGTGGAAGAGAAAGGCAACTCCAAAGAAAAAGTGTATTTTGCACCTCATTACGTTGTATTGATTACAGATGAAAAACTAATTTTAGATCATAGTGTAATGGAATTCTTTAATGAAGACCCAAGCGAACTTGGTGTATCTCTCATCTTTGTAGAAGATGTTATGCAAAGTTTACCAGAACATGTAAAAACAGTTATAGATATTCGCGATGCGAAAAACGGGAACATCATGTTAGAAAAAGGGGAATTAGTAAATCGCCACTTTACGCTCGATCACTTCCCAGATGGCTTCAACAAAGAAGATATTTCTCGTGCATTAGCACCGCTGAATCACTTGCAAAACTTAAGAAACAGTATTCCAGAAAGTGTTACATTCCTTGAAATGTACGGTGTTGAAAAAGTTCACGAACTAAACATTAAGGGTCGCTGGGCGAAAAATGAAACATTTAAGAGCTTAGCTGTACCACTTGGCTTACGCGGTAAAGATGACATCGTAAACTTGAACTTACACGAAAAAGCGCACGGACCGCACGGATTAGTCGCAGGTACAACAGGATCTGGTAAATCAGAAATTATTCAATCGTACATTCTATCTCTTGCGGTGAACTTCCATCCGTATGAAGTAGCATTCCTACTTATCGACTATAAGGGCGGAGGAATGGCGAACTTATTCAAGGATTTACCGCATTTATTAGGAACAATTACGAACTTAGACGGCGCCCAAAGTATGCGTGCCCTTGCATCGATTAAAGCAGAATTACAAAAACGTCAACGCTTATTTGGCGAACACGATGTAAACCATATTAACCAATATCAAAAGCTATACAAACAAGGCAAAGTGACAGAAGCAATGCCGCACCTATTCTTAATTTCGGATGAATTCGCGGAATTAAAAGCAGAGCAACCTGACTTTATGAAGGAATTAGTATCAACAGCACGTATCGGTCGTTCCCTAGGAATTCACTTAATCCTAGCAACGCAAAAACCGAGCGGGGTCGTAAATGATCAAATTTGGAGTAACTCTAAATTCAAATTAGCACTAAAAGTACAAAACGCATCTGACAGTAATGAAATCTTAAAAACACCAGACGCTGCAGAAATTACACTGCCAGGGCGAGCGTACTTACAAGTCGGAAATAACGAAATTTATGAACTGTTCCAAAGTGCATGGAGCGGGGCGGATTATATTGAAGACAAAGATGATCAAGAACAGCTAGATACGACTGTTTATGCAATCAATGCGCTTGGGCAGTATGAGATTTTGAGTGAGGACTTGAGTGGACTCGGAAATAAAACAGAAATCACAACTGTACCAACTGAACTTGATGCGGTTATCAATTACATTCATGATTACACAGAAGAAAACCGAATTGAAGCATTACCAAGACCATGGTTACCACCGCTTCCAGAGAGAATGTTCCTGCAAGACTTACATCTAGTAAACTTTAAGGAAGCATGGACAGATGAAAAGAAACCATTACGAGCAACAGTTGGTTTACTAGATCAGCCTGAACTACAAGCGCAAACACCTCTTACATTAGACATAAGTAAAGATGGTCACGTTGCAGTCTTCTCAAGTCCAGGATACGGAAAATCAACTTTCTTACAAACAGTCATTATGGATATGGTGCGTCAGCATAGTCCGGAGCATTTGCATGTGTATTTAATCGATCTTGGTACAAATGGTCTGTTACCATTAAAAGGATTACCTCATGTGGCGGATACAATTACAATTGACGAAACAGAAAAATGCTTGAAATTAGTAGAACGATTAAATCAAGAAATGAAAATTCGTAAGCGCATGCTAAGTCAATATGACGTAGCAAGTTTAGAAATGTATGAAAAAGCTAGTGGAAACAAAGTTCCGAATATCATTGTAACAATTGATAATTACGATGCAGTAAAAGAAGCTAGATTTTATGAACAATTTGAAACGCTTATGATGCAAGTTGTCAGAGAAGGTGCAAGCGTAGGAATTCATGCATTGATTAGTGCTGGAAGACAAAATGCACTACGTATTCAATTATACAATAATATTAAATTACAACCTTGTCTGTACATGATTGATCATACTGAAGTATCAAATATTGTAGGACGATCTGATATTAGGATCGAAGAAGTTACAGGCCGTGCAATGATAAAACTGGAACATCCTACATTATTCCAAGCAGCATTACCAACAACAGCAGAAGATGCACTGCAACAAATTCAATTACTGCAACAAGAAGCACATGAAATGGATGAAGCATGGCAAGGAGAGCGTCCAAAAGCAATTCCAATGATGCCAGAAGTAATTGATTTAATGACATATCGTAACCATAAACAAGTGAAACAAGCATTACAACTTGGACAAATTCCAATGGGTCTTGACTTTAAAGAGGTGGAAGTCGTTGCCCATGATAGTGCGGTAAATGACCACTTAATGATTTATGGTGTAGACGATAGTATAAGAAAACAAGTCGTATCAAGTATCATTTCTCAAACAAATAAAGACTACTTTGAAAGTGTAACGTTAGTAGACACGAGCGACTACGGATTTATTCAATATAAAGAGAGTGTAAGCCACTACATCGTAGTAGAAAATGATGTGAATACTCATCTCAAGCATTGGATAGAAACTATTCGCGAACGATCCAATGAATTATCACAAGCAAGACAAGAAGGTAGAGAAGTACCAGCATTCACAAAACAACTCATTATCATCGCAAACGTCGAAGAATTTAATCGACTTGTTTACATCGAAGACACAGCAGCGGCAACTTTAATAGATTTATCTCGTGCAGTAGGCATTTACTTTATCTTTGCTGGTCATCATGAATATATGGACCGAAACAGAGATGCATTGCCAATGAAAATGCGAAGTAAACTAACAACAGCAATCATCGCAATGCCTTTAAACGACCAAAGCATTTTCAGCATCAAGTATGTAAGTAACGAACCAGCTTTAGGAAAAGATGAAGTATACTATTATGTAAAAGGAAACATAACTAAATTGAAAATGCCAAGAGTAACGAACGAGGTGACTGTATGAAAAAAGGAGTAAAAATGAGTTTCATAAGTGTATTACTAGGAACATGCTTAACGCTTACAGGATGCAAGGTTGAGTATAAGGATATTGCCAAAGCACTGGATGAAGGTGATATGAAGACTGTGATGGCTGCAAGTGATGATGGGTATGCTTATGTGTCAGTAGGTGTTTATAGAATTCTAGAGTATCCGAAGGTGGGAGAGAAGAGGGATGAAAAGAAGAAGGATGAAGAAAGAATAGACCAAGTCACGGAAGGAATTTTTTCGATAAGGGATCATTCATTTTATGGTGTAACTTCACAGTCTAAGAGTACGTACACAATGCATTACTCTGGAGGACATATAAGTGATGTAACGGATAAAAAAGAGAAAAATGTGTATACAACAAACATAAGTTATTCCAATAAGAACATTCAGCTTGCTACACCTAATTTAGACGCCTCTTTAGTTACTTTCTTTTTTACAGATTTAAAAGGGCTTGCGAAAGTTACACCTGAAGATACAAGAAGAGGAATGGATGAGCCTGTACTGGTCACGTTTAAGTTTAATAAACAACAATTTGATAAAATTGTGAAACCGAAACTACACTTGGATTATGATGAATTTATATCAGCAGAACTAGAAATGAAGCTAAATTCACCTAATAAACCTAATGAAATTGTAGATATGAGTTTGGATATCAAGTATAAAAAGAAAGTTCAGAATCAGTTGTTATCATTTGAAGATAGTTATGCTGTTGGCTTTGCGCATAAACAAGATAATGATAAAGATGGAAAAAAGGAGTATTTAGATTATAAAAATAAATTTAATGAGGGGAGAGAGTAGAAATGTCTAAAACTGATTTGGATATAGGGAAACTAAAGCCAGCCAACAAGGACGATGGTTATTCTAGAGACAGGGTTACTAAGATTAGTACAGACGAAGGAAAGTTAGTATTAGCGGGTACAGGAATTTATAAATATGATGAGGGAAAGATGTCTGAGGATGAATTATTCCGTAAGTATAATGCTAAAGAGCTAACTGGTGGTGTTAGCAGGCCTAGCAATCCAGAACTGGGTTTTGGCGCTTATGCTTTGCAAGATGCTACTACAGGAGAAATAGTTATCTCCTTTGTTGGGACACAGCCGTCCAAAGATTCTTTTGGGGATTTAAAAACGGATGGTGCACTAGGTCTATATAACATGTTGCATCTCAATTTAACCCCAGATCAAGTGGAACAAGCTAATAAATTTTACGAACAAGTAAGAAAAGATCACCCAAATGTTAAAATCACCATAATTGGTCATTCATTGGGCGGGGGGCTTGCAAATGATGTAGCAGTTCGTCATCGTGGGGATAACATTGAGGTATTGACATTAAATCCTGCCCCTATTCCGGATAAGGATGTAAAAGGTAATGTATTTGATATGGAAAATATCAGGAATGTAATCAATAAGAAGGATCCACTGCATATAGTTGCGAGGGCGACGGACATGGTCATACCAGGAAAAATATATATGATGCCTAACGATGAGAGACATTCTGAAGCTTTTAGGCAATCAGAGTTTGATAATGATAGGAAGCTTATTCGGTTTCAACAACCTGCTGATTTTAATGATACAGGTTTGGATAATAAACTAACCCCTCTGGAACTTTGTGAGGATGGTGGTATTTTATATGAAGCGCTTACTGGAAACAAATCCAATAAATACATAGAAGGACTAATAGCTTCTTCTATAATGAGGCATCCTATTGTTGTTGAATTTCTAATGATAAGGGATGCACCACTTTTAGTTTCTCAGGTGAAAAGTGCGTTATCGTCAGCACAAGCGACTGCTATTCAGTTTTATGAAGACGTAGTAAATGAGATTAGTAAGACAGTAGATGTAGCTAAAGAAGAGGTTGTGGAATTTAGTACACAAGCTATAAGTAAAATCGGTGATGCAGTAGATGCGGCTAAAGAAGAGGTTGTGGAATTTGGTACACAAGCTATAGGTAAAATCGGTGATGCAGTAGATGCAGTTAAAGAAGAGGTTGTGGAATTTGGTACACAAGCTATAAGTAAAATCGGTGATGCAGTAGGTGCAGCTAAAGAAGAGGTTGTGGAATTTAGTACACTAGCTATAAATGAAATCGGTAAAGCAGTAGATGCAGCAATCGACTTGATTGAAACAAGATTAGCTACATGTAAAGAGAAAGTGTTAGAAGTATTAAAAGCAGCCTTTAATGCAGCGATAGATTTTTTTGCGGGAGCTCTTATGGTGTATTTGAACCCAGGTGAAATTATGGCAATCGCAAGAGAAGTAGCACCATCTCTTTTGAAAGATATTGTGGATGTGTTTAAAGGTGATTTTGTCATCGATACAAATATTACAGCAGTCGTAGAAAGTCATATAAGAGGCTATCGTCAATCACTTCTTACTCTTTTTATGAGCGATAGCAGAAAAGGCGTAGATCGTTCATTGCTTGGTGAAATTTCTAAAGATGTGAAGGAGCTAGCAAAAGATTTAAGCGAATTAAAGGAGGATGTTTCCTCTGCAGTTACTTCCATGATAGCAAAAGATGGAGAGTTAGGGACGGTAGCATATTATTGATAGGTTCTAAAATTAGTTTGAAAGTTTCAGATATTTATAGAACATATAAGTAAGGAGAAATGTTATGGATTTGCATTTGATTATGAGTAAAGTTCATAGTACATTTTCGGATAACGGCGGACGAGATCAAATATTGGGTGTAGTGAAACAACTTGAAAATGCAGCAGCGTCTTTAACAACAGATATTAGAAGTTTAGAGAGCAGCATTGATACACATATGAAAGGGAAAACACGAGATGCATTCACCGATCGTATTCATCAGTTAGAAAGAAAACGACAAAAGATAGAAGAAAAAATTAACGTATTAAAAGGGACGGTTAATTAATATGAAAGATTATATGGAGACGGTATTACCATTAGGAAGTGTAGTAAGATTAAGTTCTGATAAAGATGTAGATTATGTTATTACAACAAGAGGTTTGTTATTGGAGGATAAAACATTTTACGATTATGGAGGAGTGTTACTTCCATTAGGTTTGACGGGAGAAACATATAAGCTCTTTAACCATTCAGATATTGTACAAGTTCAATTTGAAGGATACCGAAATAAAATTGAAGGCCAATTTGCAGCTAAGTTTAAAATATGGCGTAATGAGTTTGTAGAAAAGGTAATTGAACCAAAGAAAAAAGAACAGACAGATAAGGTAGCTGAAACGAAGGAATAATAATTATAAACCTTCTCCTTTCTATATCAAGAAAGGGGAAGGTTTATTTAAATTGTGCGTATGAAAAAGCGAAGTAAACGAGAAAAAGGAAACATAATCAAATTGAAAATGCCAAGAGAGTAACAAAAGAGGTGGCTATATGAATAAGAAAGTTAAAGTGCTGCTTGTTATGGCGATAGTAGCAACTTTATTAGGCGGATGTAGTTTAGGAGAAACGAAGATTAAATATGAACCATTTGTAAAGGCCTTGGATGAAGGAGATATGACGAAGGTTATGTCTGCGAGCGATGATGGGTATGCACATGTGACCCAAAGAGGTATATATTGTGCGTACGAAGAAAAAGAAGATGGAGAGCATAGTAAAATAATCCGTCAAACTACGGAAGGTGTATATAATACGAAAGATAAAAGTTTATATGGCGATACAACACAAACAATTGCTACTGATATAGAAAATCCAAAGGAAAAAGGGACAAACGAAAATTATAAAAAAGAAACCGTTTATAGTACAAATATTATGTATAGAAATGGGCAAGTACAAAGTGATTCTAATGTTGATGTTTCTTACGTTAACTTAATTGTGGATCGGTTAAAAGGAATAGGGAAACTAAAGATGAAGTCAGGCGATGATATCAAAAAGTTTGATCAGCCTAATACAGTTGGATATAAACTAACTGAATCAGAATTTCAAAGTATTATTAATGACAAGCTAAAAATGCAATATGACGAATACAGTGGGGCGACAATTGTACTTCATCTTGACGGCGCAAAAAATCCAAAGCAGATACTGGAATTAAGTATTGATGTAGACTACAAGAAAAAGAGTGACGAGGGGAATTTAGTAAGATATGCGTTACAGATACACACATACTTTAATAGAAAACAAGATAACAATCAAGACGCCAAAAAAGAATATGTAGATTATAAAGCACAGTACAAAAATAATAAATGATTAGGAGCAGACTAAAAAGTTAAAGATAAATTCTGATTGGGGTAAATTGGAGATAGCTGGTCGGGATATCTATGATTTTAGGGCGGGGAAATATCCGTATGATCAATCAAGTGAAACGAATAAAGAAGTATTATAAGCAAATTTTAATACAGAGCTTATATATCATGAAGTAGATGGAAATACAGGATTTGCAGCATGTTCTTTTAAAGATAATACAACAGGAGAAATTGTAATAACGTATGTAGGAACAGATGCAGAAATTGGTGGTCGCAATATAATGGTGTAACCTACTTGACGGTCGCAATTTCCTTAATATTCATAAAAAAAATTCGGTGAAAACATTATTCTTTATAGAATTCATGATGGTGGTAATAAAATAGATGTTGTAACTCAGGATGGTTAGAAATAAAATTCATGCTAGAATAAACAGGGAGGAGTTATGTATGTTACTTGGTACATATACTTTATATATGGGTAAACAGTATAAAGTTCTTAATTATGACAAAGAAAGTAAAAACGTTAAACTACAATTAGATGATAAAATCAATTATAAAATTGTAAAAAGAGATGCTGTTGAAGAAATATATTCTATACAGACTGATTGTTTTTATAAAGGTTACAAGTTTCAAGTTATATCAGAAAAAGAGGATAGCATATTAATTTATACTCCTAATTATGAAGTAGGGGCTGAGTTAAATATGGAATTTATAGAACGCTCTGTATTTCATAAATGGATAAAGAAGAATGAAGTAGATAGAATAGTAGAAGAAAAAATGGTATTAGATTTATAAGATTTTATTAATCTATTAACCAAAATTATCGAATCAAGGTATAAAAATGTATAACGATGATGTTAGAAATAGAATGATAGAAATAAGCAAAAGGCGATGTTAATAAATATTGTTGATAATATAAAAAGACTTTTCTTGATTTGAGGGTCTTTTTATATTGCTATTGTAAAGCACAATCTAATATTTCTTGATAAAGACTGTTCCATTCATGATGATATGAGGATGTCTCATTAGGATTTACAGACTTACGTTGTGCAGATTCATATTTAGCTTCGAATGGATGCAGTTTTGTTATATGCATTTTGTAAAATACTTGGAAGCCAATTTTAGGATAAGGACTAGTTTCATTCCAGAGTGGATTTTCACTATGGTCAACGATTATGTGTCCTAACAACTCGCATTCTCCCTCTATATAACCTTCTTCCATCGCTTCACGTTTACAGCATTCTTCTGGAGTTTCATCCGACTCGATGTGTCCTCCTGGAAAATCCCATCCTCTATGGTTTAAATCAACCAATAATAATTTATTCCCTTGAAAACAAAAGCCGCGTACACTTGTAATTAAATCATTTTGTGGGAGTTTATTGTTCTTTTCCCAAGTTAATTTAACTCTTGATTCTCCCCATTTTACATAGATAGTAGTCAATTTTCCCCTCCAGTATCACAAACAATTAACAATTCCCTATTTTAGATGTCTTAATTGGTTTTATTTGTAAAATAAGATAATTTAAGTTTATCATAAGTAGTATCAGTCGGGAATAATAAACTTTCCACAATCATTTTGCTAACTGCTGTATGATCACTACGAAATTTAACTATGAAACCAATTCAGATAATGGTTGAGGTATTTGGTAGTTATGCCATTAAGTAAATCCAGCCCTTTTCATCGGCTGTGATAGTTCCTGTGGCATTACTAAAATTAATTAGCCATTTTATGAAAGGAACGGTGTTTAAGAAGTGAGAAAAGAAGAATTATATCAAGAAGCAGAGCATTGTATGAAGTTTACAAATGAAGAGATATTAAGATATTTTGTCAAGCCTTTGAGTATGAATCCGGATGTTGATATTAGAATTGTATCAGATGATGAGGAGATTCCAGGAGATTTAGATAAAACAATTGAGACTGTATGTTTAGATGGAGAAAGAGAAGGATTCTTTGTTAATTTCATAGGTTGTCAAACATCAATATTTATTCTGGATACAGAAATTATGTTTATCGATGATAAGACGAAAGTAAACTATACTTCGAGTGATACTGCTTATAATGTTGTATATGAGGGCAATCTTAGATGTATGACACACAAAGAAATTTTAGACATGTTTGTTGAGATTATTAATTATTGCATAGGTACATATGAAATATATGTTCAAGAAGAAGAAATTGATAACATGAATTATAACAGTTATCAAACATTCAAATATGAGATTAACTTAAAAGTTAATAAAGGAGAAAAGAAAAAGCTAACTTATAATAATGTTTATATAAATATAGAGGATAAATGGTCTTAAAATGATTAGAAAGGGGTCACAGAATGAAAGGAGAGTGAACAATGAAAACTACTATTACAGCCAGTGAAGCTTTAAAAATAGCTCAGAAATATCAAGCAAGTTATAAAATACCAGGAGTTATTAGTGATGATACTAATAAATCAGTTAAATTTTATGAAAGTTTTTATAATGTAAAAGGATTTGCATGGCTGGTTCTTTCAGATTTAGAAGATAATTATTATGAGGGCTCTGATGAGTTTACGATTGTAATTTCAGATGAAAAATTAGACGTTGAATTTGTGTTAGATAATAACGGTATATCTAGATATACTCATATTGATGTGGAATATGAAATGACTGATGAAGAATTTGTAGAAATATTCGGTGATGATGAAAAAGAAAATTAAAAACCAAGATAATAAATATATTATTTTGAAGGTATAAATACTATCACTAATAAAATTAATAAATGAAAAGATTTTTAAGAGTATGTGTTAAAGAGATGATTTCGGTATTATTTCTGTGTGCCCTATGATTCTAGCAGCAAAGTAGGACAACTCATCGACACTGAAAATGAAGTACATGGATGCTTTTACACGAGCCATGCGAGATTTAACCATTAACAAATATGAAACATCAGGGCTAAAGAAACAATTGCCCCGCCTATGTGTAAACGACAGAGCGTGTCAAAGAGAAAAGTACCATAATGATATCTTTATTTCTAATAATGTGTGTAAGGACACTATGATAATGTTAATTATTTGAATGGAAATTTAAAGGAGAGAAGCGCCAGGGTGTCAGAAGTTAATTGGTAGAATTTGAAATGATGATGAATAGTTATTTTATCATTTAATAAATCAGCCCAGGACAAGGGGTAAGAATAATAGAAAACGCATCTTTATTCAAGGCGTGTTTTTTATTATATTTTTGCTTCATCTGTAACACATAATCCGCTGCAATAATAAATCCAATTTTCAAAAGAACATTACCCTCTTTTTGTTAATTATGTATAATAATAGGGGTGATTTGTGTGGATTTAAAAAAATAATAGTAAGCACAATGCTAACAGCTTCGTTATTTACATTATCTGCTTGCAAGGAAAAAGAAGTAGTAAGGCCAGTAGAGAAGAAAGAAGAGCAAATTGGTATACAAACAACAGTAGAAGAACTTCGGCAACATATTGATAAACGTGGTTACATACTTTACACGGATTATCCGATTCGCCGTGTTACAAGTGAAAATAATTGGGCAACTAATATATCTAATTATGATGATGCGGTTATTAACATTCGTACAGAAGAACCACTTGAAAATTTATTATCAGATGTGGTGAAAGAAGGACATGCGTTTATAACCGTACAACATTAGAAGAGTTATATAAAGCTGAAAAATTGAATAAGGAATTATTAAATTAAATAGATTGTTATAATTAGCTGTTATTTTTTATCCCGTAAAAGCCCGATTGGTTCAACTAACCATCAGTGGGGAAGGAAGCCCCCCCACTGATGGAAGTTTCACTTTATGTGTAAGGTAAATAGCCACAAAAATGGGTAATCAAGTGAGTATCTATTTTCTTATTTATCGCATTTAGAGAATTAATAATAGTTTTATTTATTATAACTGTTTCGAAAAAAGTAATGTTTTATCTATTTAGGGATAAGAGTGAAGAATGGAAGTGCAGTTTATGTTTTGTTCTGCACAGCAGCTACTTATATGTTGAAAAATTAAAATGGATTTATATGCTTTAACCGTACTTTTAAATTGAATTAATAGCACTCAAAATTGGAAAGTAGGTAGTAAATGAATGTTAAAAATGAAGGAAGAGGATTTAGATTTTTTCGAAATAGCAAATAGAAATCGATTTCGTCCTGATAATGTAAAAATCTTTTTTTGGGGGGTTTTTATATATACTTCTATACCGATGCTTATCGTATTTTTAGGTTTTTTGCTGAGTGGTGATAAGATTTTTTTAAGCCCTTTTGAGAAGAAAGTTCTACTAACTGAGCTAAATTTATACGTTTTGGAATTCATTTTTTTAATGCTATATATGTCTCCGAAGATTGCTTTTAAATTACAGAAACTCCAAGCCATCGTGATGTTATTTTATTCTTTTCAAATAGCAACATTACCATTTATGGTTATGGTGGTTGGAGGAATATTTGATTTTCCATATAACAATAAGACACTGGTTTATATTGGTTTAATACTATTGGGGGCAATATGTATTCACATTGTAGAAACAATTGATGTTTTTAAAAGGGCAAAACATGGAGGATATAAGTTGGAAGGAGGGACTGTCTCGTTTTTTACTAAAGCGACATCATTTTTATGGACTGGAATGATAATCTATGTAGTGGTTCTACTTGTATTAATTTTTATAAACATTAATTATGCATTTGATAACATGGAGTTTTATGTTATACAAACAATAATATTATATATGTTTGCTATTGAATCGGCAGAATTTGTCTTATTGGCGTATTGTCGATTTAAATTCCCGTCATTCAATATTACATGGGAAGAGCATGAAAAAAGAAGACAGGAAAGGTTAAAGTTATATAAAAAGGGGGAAAGAAAAGGCAAAAGAAAAAGTAAAAAACAAAAGAAAAAGAATAAAAAGAAGACTTGGATTTACATTAGTCTTTTCGTTTTACTCTTTGTTGTACTTTCTGTAATTGAGGGGTTTCAAGATGAAGAACTAATTCGTAACGGTAAGCCTATGGAGGTGACTGTTATAGACAGACAAATCGAAAAGGAGCATATCATATTTGAGCACCCTACATTGACATTATACGTAGATAATGAACTTAAAAAGGTATGGGTAAAGCAAGAAACATATGATAAAGCATTATTAGGCAATAAGATTCATGTAATTAAGTATAAAGGTGAGGTTAAACTAGACCCTAGATATGATTATGAGGATTTAGTAATAGAACGCCATTAACCAAGTAAGTTAAACAATGTAAAAACGTATGGAACATGATATTAAAAGTATTGTTGATTATACCTATTACAGTTGCCTTTACTTTGTATTCTCTCATGACCGAGTATACTGTATCAGCAAACAATGGTGATTATAAGACTTGGAAACAGTACGAAGGTAAACGTCAAGCAACTCTAAAATCAATCTTTATTGTATATTTTGAAGTTACTTGACGTTTACAAAAATATAGTTATTACATAAATAAAGTGAAAATAGCAAAACAGTCTTATAAATCTAAGGTCATTAAAAAAGTCCATTAAAAGAGAAAAGAAGATAATCACCTACTATATAGTTGATTATCTTCTTTTGTTTTATATATAGTATCATAGTTTCTCTTACACTTTTTGTCTCATTTTTAACAGATAGCCTCCTGCAATAATAGATCCGATTCCGAAAAGAAGTAAGGACGAAAATTTCATTCCAGTAGATGGAAGGTACCTTCTATTCTTACTTATAGGCTTATCTATAAGCTTCGTATTTGTTGAAATTTCATTATTCGGAGTTTGTGGTTGATTTGGTGTGGGTGTTCCTGATGGTTGCTTTTTCTGATTCTTCACTGTATGTTTAATAATTTGCCCATCTTCTTTAATTTCAAAAGAGAAGGTTTCTTCGTTAATAACATAGCCATCAGGAGCTAAAGTCTCTTTATAGGTGTATTTGCCGTAAGGAAGTTTAAATGTGGCAGTACCGTTTTTATCGGTTTTCCCTTTTGTAACTTCTTTTCCTTGCATATCATAGATAGTGAACTCAGCATTCGGAAGTTTCGTGTCGTTATTTGCACTGTCAACTTTTGAGATAATGAATTCTCCAGAAATCTTTTTATTGTTCACTGTATGTTTAATAATTTGCCCACTTTCTTTAATTTCAAAAGAGAAAGTTTCTTTGTTAAGAGCATAGCCATCAGGAGCTAAAGTTTCTTTATAGGTGTATTTGCCGTAAGGAAGTTTAAATGTGGCAGTGCCGTTTTTATCGGTTTTCCCTTTTGCAACTTCTTTTCCTTGCGTATCATAGATAGTAAATTCAGCATTCGGAAGTTTCTTATTGTTATCTTCACTGTCAACTTTTGATACTTCTAGTTGTCCTTGTATATTTTCATTTTTAACTTCTAGTAAAGCAGTTTCACCTGTTTTTACTTCAATTTTTTTAGCCGTAGCATCTAATATATAGCCATCAGGCGCTTGAATTTCTTTTACGATGTAAGTTCCAATAGGAAGTTGATGCAATTCAGCAATGCCTTTATCATTTGTAGTGATATTTTTTTTGATATCACCTTTTTCATTTGAAACTTCAAATACAGCATCTTTTAAAGGTCGTTTCTTTTCTCCTAATTTCATAATTTGTAAAGATCCTAGTGTTTCCCAATTTACGACTAAATCTGTACTAATGTTTTCGCTATTTCTTTGTAATAATACGCCTACATTTTGAACGATTTTTCCTCCATCAAAAGCAATGGCTTGTAAATTCGTTAACGTTGATTTTAATCTGAATTTGAAATCTCCACTAGGTGTACTTTTAGGAATTAAAATTTTAAATTTTTCCTTGATAGAAAATGTAGTTTTCTTTTCCCCATTTTCATTTAAGATTTGGGTTCCTTGAGGTGCATTTTCAGTTTGAACTGTATATGTTCCAAAAATTGCGTTTGTTTGAATTGTATATAGACTTGTTTCTAAATAGTCTCCATTTTGTTTTGCGGTTTGGGGCTCAGCAGGGGTTACATTGAAAACAATCTTTTGTGATTCTGATTCATCTTTAGATTTTTCGACTAATTGTTTCATAAGAGTGTGTACTTTTTGATTCTTGGGCACTAAATCATCTACTTGTAATTGTCCCATAGCAATCCATATCGCTAATTGGGTGGCATAATGTGCTTCTTCTTTGGTAGATACACCTAATTCGGCGGGACTTTTTTGTGGATATCCATGTAATAGTATACGATATACTGGATCACTTGCTTTCCCCATTTCTGGCAAATCCTCACCGTTAGGAGTACGTAGGCCTAGTATTAAACAATATGCGACATTCCCTGATCCAGTTTTGAATAATGCCGCTTTAATTTCTTTGTCTTTTGATTTACTATAACTCCAATTCATTTGATAGTTTTCACGATGAATAACTTCGGCTTTAACTTGTGGAACAGAAACTCCTAGCAACATAATAAGTACACTTAGCATGCAAACCCATTGTGCTAACATCTTTTGTTTCATTTCATTCTCCACCACCATTTACCAAATTTTATGGATAGAAAATCTTATATTTTCATTGTACTTGTTGTTCGAAAAAGAGAATAGGTGGTTTTTTTGTAAAGTTTTGTAATTTTCTGAAAACAAAAAATGTCGTGAGGATCATGTGAAGTTTTACTAAAAAGAAAACTCCCCTCTTTTTTGGTAAGTATGTATAATAATGGAGGGGGGTGCTCGTATGAAATATAAAAAAATATTAGTAAACACAATGTTAGTGGGTGCATTATTAACATTATCTGCTTGCGAGGAAAAAGAAGTAGTAAAGCCAGTAGAGAAGAAAACGGAGTCTCAAAAGGAACATGTAACATCTGATAAAACAGAGAAAGTCACTACAGAAAAAGAAAAGAAAGATGGACAAATTGGTATACAAACAACAGTAGAAGAACTTCAGCAACATATTGATAAACGCGGCTACATACTTTACACGGATCATCCCATTCGCCGTGTTACAAGTGAAAATAGTCGAGTGACTGATATATCTAATTATGGTGATTCAGTTGTTAACATTCGTACAGAAGAACCACTTGAAAATTTATCACCGGATTTGGTGAAAGAAGGATATGCGTTTATGACAGTAAAAGAAAATCCTTCTTTTCAATATAAATCATGGGATGAAATAACAAATTTAGAAAGGGCACTTGTAAAAGCAGTATATGCATCAGTTCCTGCACTTCGTGTGCTAGAAGCTCCTGCAAGAAAGGGAGATTTTTCAAATACTGCTGAGATTACAGCGGCACTTACATACTTGCGAAAAGGTGGAGAATTTGATTATATGGCTCCTGTTGCGCAAGGCGAAGTAGACCAAGGGCTATTTCAAAAGAATGATAAACTGAAAAAAAGTTGGAGTAAGTTAGCAAACATAGAAAACCTAAAAGAGAATAAAGCAGCCTTTTCCCAAGCATACGAGGAGGCGCGACAAGAGACAAACAATATGCTAGGCCTTCTCAATATTTTATTATCTAAAAATTATGAGGAACGTCTGTCGCAGGTTCCTAGTAAATAGATTGTTATAATTAGCTGTTATTTTTTATATGTAAGGTAAATAGCCAAGAAAATAGGTACTCAGGTGAGTATCTATTTTCTTATTCATTGGATTCAGAAAATTAATAATGGTCGTATTTATTATGATTATTTAAAAAAATAAAATTTCTATATATTTAGAGAGAGGAGTGGATGATGTACAAAGAAAATTGTTTCATTCTTACTGTATAAATACAAAATGAAGAAAGTGGCATAAAAGCCTTTAGGAGAGCGAGAGAATCTGGCTATGCTTAAAATCTTCCTATTACATACGAGGGTTAAAACAAAGAGAGAAAGTAAGTGCAGTTTATGTTTTGTTCTGCATAGCAGCTACTTAGATATTGAAAAATTAAAATGGATTTATATGCTTTAAACATATTTTTAAGTTGAACTAATAGCATTCAAAATTAGGAAGTAGGTAGTAAATAAATGTTAAAAATAAAGGAAGAGGATTTAGGTCTTTTCGAAATTGAAAATAGAAACCGATTAAGTCCCGATAATATAATAACCTTTTTTGGTGGAGTTTTTGTATATACTTCTATACCAATGCTTATCATGTTTTTAGCTTTTCTGATAAGTGGTGATAAGATTTCTTTAAATCCTTTTGAGAAGATAATTGTACGAACTGAGGTAAGGTTATATATTTTGGAGTTCATTTTTTTAATGATATACATGTCTCCAAAGGTTGCTTTTAAATTACAGAAACTCCAAACCATTGTGACTTTATTTTATTCTTTTCAGTTAGCAACATTACCATTTATCGTTATGGTGGTTGAAGAGATATTTGATTTTTCGTGTGACAATAAAACATTGTTTTATATTGGTTTAATACTATTGGGGGCAATCTGTACTCACATTGTAGCAACAATTGATGTTTTTAAAAAAGCAAAACATGGAGGATATAAATTGAAAGGAGAAGCTGTCTCGTTTTTTACTAAAACGAAATTACTTCTATTGATTGGAATGATAATTTGTGTAATGGTTCTGCTTGTATTAATTTTTTAAAACCTTAATTATGCATTTAATCAAATGGCAATCTATGTTATACAAACAATAATATTATATGTATTCGCCGTTGTATCAGCAGAATTCGTCCTATTGGTATATTGTCGATTTAAATTTCTATCATTCAACATTACATGGGAAGAGCGTGAAAAAAGAAGGCTGGAAAGGCTAAAGTGGTATAAAGAAAGGGAAAAGAAAGACAAAAAGAAATAAAATAAGATGGATGTAAAAAAGTGGTAATTATTACATTCTTAATAGTTAATTACTAGTTCTTAATCAAATAAATATAGAGGGAGTTAATCTTATGAAAGTACAAAACATGGAGGATATAGATTGAAAGGAGAGGCTGCCTCGTTTTTTACTAAAACAAAATTATTTTTGTTGATTGGAATGATAATCTATATAGTGGTGCTGCTTGTATTAATTTTCCTAAATCTTAAAGGAAACATAGCCAAACTGAGAATGCCAAGGGTAACAAAAGAGGTGACTGTATGAAAAAGAAAGCTAAAGTGCTGCTTGTTATAACAATAGTAGCAACTTTATTAGGTGGATGTAGTTTAGGAGGAACGAAAATTGAGTATGAAAGATTAGTAAAAGAGTTAGATGAAGGGGATATGCAGACGGTAATGACTCCAAGTGATGATGGGTATGCACATGTAGAAGAACAAAGTATACAATCTGTTATTGAGGAAAAAGAGGATGGCACTCATACTAAAAGACTATATCAATCAACAGATGGAATATACTTTTTGAAAGAAAGAAATATATACGGTACTACAAAGCAAACTACAACAGATTTAATAGAGAATGCTGATAAAGCACATAAAGATGATGGTTATAAAAAAGATGAAGTATATAGTACGAATTTCATGTATAAAAATGGACAAGCACAAAGCTCAAATTCAAATCTTGATGTTTTACCAGTTAAATTAATTATAGATCGTTTACAAGGAATTGGAAAATTAAAGCCAAAAGATGATAGACAAGGATTCGACGAGCCGAATAGAATTTCGTACAGTTTAACAGAATCGCAGTTTCAACAAATTATTAATGACAAATTACATTTACAATATGATAAATTTGGTACAGCTTCAATTGTTATTTATTTTAACTGTGCTAAAGATGTAAAAGAAAAACCTATGGAAATAGATGAATTAAGGATATCCGTGGATTACGAGAAAAGAAATGATCAGGGGAAGATGTTAACACATATTCAACAAATATTAGTAGGATTCAGTAATAAAGAAGAAAATACTCAAAATGCGAAAACAAAGTACCTAGAGTATGAAAAACAATATAACAATTAAGCAGACCTCCCCCTTCCTATATAGAGAAAGAGGGAGGCTTTACTTTGTATTTCGTAACTAGTACTGCAAGAAATATTGTGATCTTATAAAGTGAAACTTTAATCAGTGGGGGTTTTCTTCATCCCCCACTGATTATTAGCCCTCCCAATTGGGCTTTTACGGGCAGTATTACTGCCCCAAAATAGCGGGATAAATTTCTATTTATAAGTAGAAATCATTATAGAATTTGCTTTTTATTTTTTAAATCGAATTCTTTGAAAGATTCAGAAAATTTTTCTTAAAAAAAGTAATTTTTCTAGTATCTCATTTTGAATACGTAAATTCCTGCCATGATAAATCCAATTCCTAAAAGAGGTAAGATTGGAAATTCTGATCCTGTAGATGGTAAAGATTTTGTATTCTTACTAACTGTTTTTTCTATATGCTGCATGTCCGGTGTTTTTGTATCAACTGTTTTCTCTACATGCTGTGGGTCTGGTTTAATTTCTTTATTTAGAGTTTCTGATTGATTTAGTTTTTTTACATGAACTGTTTTCTCTACATGTTGTACGTTTGTTGTCATTTCTTTATCCGGAGTTTTTGGTTGATTTGGTACTTCGGATATTGGTTTCTTCTGATTTTCCACTGTATGTTTAATCATTTGACCATCTTCTTTTATTTCAAAAGAGAAAGTATTTTCACTAAGTATGTATCCCTCTGGAGCTAATGTTTCCTTATATGTATATGTTCCGTAAGGTAGTTTAAATGTGATAACACCATTTGCATCTGTTTTACCTTTGGCAACTTCTTGGCCTTGCTTATTGTATATAGTAAATTCAGCATTTGACAGCTTTTTATTGTCATCTGCAGAGTCAACTTTTGAGATTTGTAGTTCGCCTTGTATACGTTTATTTTCCACTTCTAATAAAGCGTTTTCATTTGTTTGTACGTTAACCTTTTTAATTGTAGGATCAAGCACATATCCTTCTGGAGCTTGAACTTCTTTTACAATGTAAATACCGATAGGAAGTTGATGTAATTCAGCAATACCTGCATCATCGGATGTGATATGTTTTTGGATATCACCTTTTTCATTGGAAACTTCAAATATAGCACCTTTTAAAGGTTTTTTGTTTTCATCAAACTTCATAATTTTTAAAGATCCTAGCGTTTCTTTTGGTTGCTCAAGTATAGGTTTCTTCTGATTTTTCACAATATGTTTAACGATTTGACCATCTTCTTTTATTTCAAAAGAGAAAGTATTGTCGCTAAGTATGTATCCCTCTGGAGCTAATGTTTCTTTATATGTATATGTTCCGTAAGGTAGTTTGAATGTGATCATGCCATTTGCATCTGTTTTACCTTTGGAAACTTCTTGACTTTGTTGGTTATATATAGTAAACTCAGTATTTGAGAGTTTCTTATTTTGATCTGCAAAGTCAACTTTTGAGATTTGTAGTTCACCTTGTATATGTTTATTTTCCACTTCTAATAAAGCAGTTTCATTTGTTTGTACTTCCACTTTTTTAATTGTAGGATCAAGCACATATCCTTCAGGAGCTTGAACTTCTTTTACGATGTAAGTGCCGATAGGAAGTTGATGTAATTCAGCAACGCCGGTATCATCAGAAGTAATATTTTGTTTAATATCACCATTTTCATTGGAAACTTCAAATACAGCACCTTTTAAAGGCTTTTTATTTTCATCGAACTTCATAATTTTTAAAGATCCAAGCGTTTCTTCTGGTACCTCAGGTGTTGGTATCTCAGGTGTTGGATTCTCTTTATTTTCTACTACGTGTTTAACAATTTGACCATCTTCTTTTATTTCAAAAGAGAAAGTATTTTCACTAAGTATGTATCCTTCTGGAGCAAATGTTTCTTTATATGTATATATTCCATAAGGTAGTTTGAATGTTACAAGACCGTTTGCATCTGTTCTACCTTTGGCAACTTCTTGACCTTGTTGATTGTATATAGTAAATTCAGCATTTGGAAGCTTCTTATTGTGATCTGCAAAGTCAACTTTTGAGATTTCTAATTCACCTTGTATATGTTTATTTTCCACTTCTAATAAAGAATTTTCATTTGTTTGTACTTCTACTTTCTTAATTGTAGGATCAAGCACATATCCTTCAGGAGCTTGAACTTCTTTTACGATGTAAGTGCCGATAGGAAGTTGATGTAATTCAGCAACACCTGTATCATCGGAAGTAATATTTTGTTTGATATCACCTTTTTCATTGGAAACTTCAAATATAGCACCTTTTAAAGGCTGTTTATTTTCATCGGATTTCATAACTTTTAAAGATCCTAGTGTTTCCCATTTTACTACTAACTCTGTGCTCACTTCTTCCTTACTTCTTTGAGATAATGTAGCTGTATTTTGAACAGTTCGTTTTCCATCAAACGTAATTGCCTGTAAATTTGTTAGGTTTGATTTTATTTTGAACTTGAAATCTCCGCTAGCTGTATTTTTAGGAATTAGAATCTTAAATTTTTCATTAATAGAAAATGTAGTTTTCTTTTCCCCATTTTCATTTAAAAGTTGAATTCCTGCAGGTGCATTTTCACCTTCAATTGTATATGTTCCAGAAACTGCATTTGTTTGAATTGTATATAAACCTGTTTCTAAATAGTCTCCATTTTGTTTTACGTTTTGTGAATCAGGAGAAGTTACATTGAAAAATACTTTTTGAGATTCTGCCCCATGCTTAGATTTTTCAACTAACTGTTTCATAAGAGTATGTACCTGTTGATTTTGTGGTACTAAATCATCTACTTGTAATTGTCCAAGAACAATCCATACAGCTAATTGAGTTGCGTAATGTGCTTCCGCTGGTGTAGATACACCTAATTCCACTGGACTTTTTTGCGGATATCCGTTTAGTAGTACACGATATACCTCGTCTGTTGCTCTCCCCATTTCAGGTAAATCCTGTCCATTAGGAGAAGGTAGGTTTAATGATAAACAATATTCGATACTTCCTGATGCTCCTTTAAGAGTTCCTGCTTTAATTTCTCGATTTTTTGATTTACTATAACTCCACTTCATTTGATATTTTTCCTTATGTACAATCTCGGCTTTTGCTTGTGGAACAGAAACTCCTAACAATATAATAAGCACACTTAATATAGAAAACCATTTTGCTAACATTTTTTGTTTCATTTCTTCATCCACCGCCATTTATCAAATTTAGTATAGAAAATCTTATGTTTTTATTACACTTGTTGTTGGTAAAAGAGTACTACTTGGAATATCTATAAAAGTTTCGCAAAAAAAGATTAAATAATTAGAAAATTTGTAATATTTTAACTCTATTATAAATGTTATTTCAGAAAAGGGAATAGGTATTTTTTGTTGAATTTTGTCAGTTTTCCGAAAATTACAGATATAAGTATTTAATAAAAATGAAAATAGTATTAATAAGTTGCATCTGTTTGAATAATGTTAAACTTTGTATATTTGGTTATACAGAGAATTACTGGTACATAAGAAGTAAAACATTTCAATTAATGCTAATATATGTATTTCTAAAATCTTATTTTTATTATAGATTCTATTGTAGAAAAAGAATAGGTGTTTTTTAATGAAATTTTGTCATTTTTTTGAAAATTCAAGGTATAGTTATTTAATAAAAATTAAAATAATACTATAAGTTCTATTCTTTCGAACAACGTTAAACTCTGTGTTTTTGGTTATACAGAGAATTATTCGTACATAAAGAAAAATCCTTATGAATGAATATAAAAATATGAAAATGAATATATATAATACTGTGTCCTATTATAAATGCTATTGTAGAAAAAGAATAGTCTTTTTTAAAAAATTTTTAGATGCAAGTATTTAGTAAAAATAAAAATAGTATTATTAGTTGCATCCTTTTGAACAACGTTACATCCTGTGTATTGGGTTATGCAGAGAAATGTTCGTGTATAAAAGAAAATCTTTATGAATAAATATAAAAATATAGAATCCTGTGCTCTATTATAAATGCTATTGTAGAAAAATAATAGTCTTTTTTTGAAAGTTTTAGATGCAAGTATTTAGTAAAAATGAAAGTAGTATTATTAGTTGCATCCTTTTGAACAACGTTAAACTTTGTGTATTTGGTTATACATAGAGCTGTTCGTACATAAAAGTATCTTTATGAATAAATAGAAAAATATGAATATATATAATACTGTGTTCTATTATAGATTCTATTGTAGAAAAAGAATAGTCCTTTTTGGGGGTAAAAATTGTCATTTTTTTGAAAGTTTGAGATTGTTTAGCGGGAAATAAAATAGTATTGAAATGCAAAATGAAATTTTAAAAGAATAAAATTTTATAGATGAACTTAATGTAATCATCATTGTGTAAAAAATATAGATATTTTTATGGATGATATAGTTGAATTAATAAAGATACTTCAGAAGAATGGAACATAATTAGGCAAAGAGCTAACATTTGCTATAGGAGTAAGAGATAGATAATATGGAAGTAACGTTATATAAATCCATTTTAATTTTTCGACATATAAGTCACGGTTATGCGAATATAACATAATCGCTACTTGCTTTCTCCCTTTGTTTTAAACTTTGCATGGGGCAGGAAAAGGCCCTGACCGCTTCTATGTACGGCCAGAGGCTCTCGGCCCTCCTCTAACAAGAAATGGGTTTTTATGTCGTTTTTTAACTTGTATATATAGTTATACGTGAAGGAACAGAGTTAGAGCTATATGTTAGCTTTCTATTCTTTGAAAGGAGAACATAATATGGAGAGAATGCCTAATTGGCTTATGCAACGTGCTTTTTTAACACCGGAGCGCACCGCGATTGAAACGAGAGAAAGTACGTATACGTTTTTGCAGCTTCATGAGAAGGTGCTTTTATGTTGTGAACATCTTGCTTATTTACAAGTGAAAAAGGGAACAAAAGTGGCTGTTCTGATGAAAAATAGTATGGAGATGGTGATTGCGATTCATGCTCTTTCTTATATAGGGGCAGTCGCTGTTTTGCTGAATACACGTCTTTCAAGAGAAGAGCTACTTTGGCAAATGGAGGACGCAGAGGTGTCTTGTTTGCTTACAGATGAAGAGTTTGAGGGAGAGCAAGTACCTGTCTACTTGTTTACAGAGCTTGCAGCATTGCCGAAAGAAAAGGGAACCGTGCAAAATGAGTTTGTTTTAGAAGAAACGATGACGATTATTTATACGTCAGGCACGACAGGAAAACCGAAAGGTGTGATGCTTACATACGGGAACCATTGGTGGAGTGCAGTTGGCTCTTCGCTGAATTTAGGGCTTCGTGATGATGACTGTTGGTTAGCATGTTTACCGTTTTTCCATGTGGGCGGATTATCGCTTTTAATGAAGAATATTATGTATGGTATGAGGGTGTTACTTGTTCCGAAGTATGACCCGGATTTTATTCATGAAGCGCTGCAAACAAGAGGTGTAACGATGATTTCCGTTGTATCTAAAATGCTGACGGATTTATTAGAACGGTTGCAAGAAGATACATATTCACCGTCTCTTCGCTGCGTATTGCTTGGCGGAGGGCCAGCTCCAAGACCTCTTTTGGAAACGTGCGTCGCAAAAGGGATTCCGGTGTATCAAACGTATGGTATGACAGAAACGTCTTCGCAAATTTGTACATTGGCCGCTGATTATATGTTAACGAAAGTTGGTTCAGCCGGAAAACCACTATTCCCATGTCAGCTTCGCATTGAACAAGGTGGAAGGGAAGCTAGTGTAGGAACTGCCGGGGAAATTGTTGTGAAGGGGCCGAATGTAACGGGTGGTTATTTCAATCGTGAAGAGGCGACGAGAGCGAGTATTCACGATGGTTGGTTACATACGGGAGACATTGGCCACTTAGATGAAGATGGTTTTCTCTATGTGCTAGATCGCCGCAGTGATTTAATTATTTCCGGCGGAGAGAACATATACCCGGCGCAAATTGAGGAAGTCTTACTTATGCATCCTGCTGTTTTGGAAGCGGGAGTTGTTGGAGTAAGTGATGAGAGATGGGGACAAGTTCCTGTCGCATTCGTTGTGAAATCAAAAGAGATAACGGCAGAGGAACTCATTGCTTTTTGTGAAGATAAACTTGCACGATATAAAGTGCCAAAAGAGGTTCATTTTCTTTCTGACCTGCCGCGCAATGCTTCTAAGAAATTACTGCGCCGTGAATTGCGGCAGCTGGCGGAGGAGATATAAATGCATATTACAAAGGCAATGCTGTATGTAACAGAAATGCCGCTCGTTATTCCATTTGCTGCAAGTTATGGGACGTATAAAAAGCGTGAAAGTATTGTGATAGAACTAATAGATGAAGAGGGACGAAGCGGTTGGGGCGAAGTGGTCGCTTTTTCGGAGCCTTGGTATACAGAAGAAACAGTCGTAACGGCGTTTCATATGCTGCAAGACTTTTTGTTGCCGGTGTTATTTGAGCAGGAGCTTTCCCATCCTTCTGATGTTACGTCTCTTTTTCAACATATAAAACGCAACAATATGGCCAAAGCAGGAATCGAGGGTGCATTATGGGATTTGTATGCAAAGCGCAAGAATCAATCGCTTGCCGCGCTGCTTGGCGGTGTAAAACAGGAGATTGAAGTTGGTGTAGTGATTGGCCTTGATACAGTTCCTAATATGTTAAAATGGATTGAAACATACGCTGAAGAAGGGTATAAACGTTTTAAAGTGAAAATTAAACCAGACAATGACTATGCTTTGCTTCACGAAATTCGCAGAGCGTTTCCAACTATTCCATTGATGGCAGATGCCAATTCTGCCTATACGCTGGCGGATATGAAGCAGTTACAAAGGTTGGACGAATTTGAGTTAATGATGATTGAACAGCCGTTAGCAGATCATGATTTTCTTGATCATGCCCGTTTGCAGCAGCAAATTGAAACGCCCATTTGCCTAGATGAAAGCATTCATTGTTTAGAAGATGCAAGAGTGTCCATAAGACTTGGGAGTTGCCGTATCATCAACATAAAACCTGGGCGAGTTGGCGGATTAACAGAATCCATTCGTATCCATGATTATTGTCAGCAGCATCGTATTCCTGTTTGGTGCGGGGGCATGGTAGAAATGGGAATTTCCCGGGCGCAAAATATTGCGCTCGCATCGCTGCCTAATTTTACAATTCCCGGTGATATCTCTGCTTCTAAAAGACATTGGGAGCAAGATATTATCTCGCCGGAAGCAACGCTGCAACATGGGAAAATTATTGTTCCTAAGCAAGCTGGGTTTGGATATAACATAAACCGGACAAGACTAGAAGAGATAACGAAACAATGCATTGTATGTGAGAGGTGAACATATGCAAAAGCATGAACAGGTGCTGCGTCATATACAAAATCGTTTATTAGAAACACCATTTGTAAAAGTGGCATACATTTTCGGATCTCATGCCAGAAAAGAAGCAACACCTTCTTCAGATTATGATATAGCGATTGAGACAACGCATATTTCAGTAGGTGAGTTTCAATGGCTTTTGTTTCAATTAATGGAAGAGCTAAGCGGAGTGGGAAAAGTAGATGCGGTTCATTTGAATACATTGTCCGATAGCGAGTTGAAGCGTCATATTTTACGAGAAGGCCGGTTGTTTGCACAGCGTATATAAAAGAGTGGCGTCATTCATATCGCCGCTCTTTTTGTGTGAAATAGCATTATTAGCTGAAAATACTTTCTCTTACTTTTTAATCTACTGCACTTTTTGGAGCGTTACCATGGATTGTTCCATCTTCATCTTTTTTCGAAATTCTTCATGGGAGTTTTTACTACGGGATCTGTTTGGAATCTTATAAGATCTTATATTAGAACAAGCCTGTTTTTAAAAAGAACAAGCTTCTTATTTTTGTCCTAAACATAGGATAAATGGAATCCACTGAAAGGATCCGACAAAGAATAAGGATTTTTATTAAAGGAGGAAAAGAGTAATGGGTGAAAGTTGCGAACATGGACATGGACATGGGCATCGTCACGGCAATGGCTTTGCGCTTTTAATCGTATTATTTATTTTGTTAATCATTATCGGCGCTAGCTGCTTTGGTGGCTGCGGTGGTTACGGTGGTTATGGTGGTGGTTATCCAGGCTACGGTTATGGCGGCGGCTTTTGTTGCTAATAAGCTAAAAACTATTGAAAATAGCCTTGTGCAGAGCACAGGGCTATTTTATTCACAGCTTAATATGTTGTGACAGTTTTTGAATGTAAAACGAGCGTATCAGGAAAAAGAAGATGATTTCAATAATGCCGAAGAGACCTAATATTAAAATTTCTTCTTTTAATAAAGAAAAAGAAAGTGTACTTTGTATGAATTTAATTGCAAATATTGTATGAATCGAAGCGATAACATAAGGAACGAAAAATAGAATTGCTAATTGAATGGTTGCTGAACATGTCATTTCGGCTTTTGTTAATCCAATCTTTGTAATGGTCTTATATTTTTCGGCTTCTCTAGTTAAATCGGTATACATACGGAAATAAAGAACGCTTCCTGCTCCCATGAAGAAAATAATGCCAAGAAATGTACCGATAAAGAAGTTGGCAACGTTCCAGCGTTTATCAACATATAATTCATCACTTGATGTAAAAATTTGAAAAGGAACCTTCTTATCTTGTTCTCCCTGCTGATCTGTATGTGGAGAAACACTTTTTATATCTTCTGTGGTCATATGCAAAATACGCTTTGTAAGCGGCATTGTATTTTCCCAATCATCCACTTGAAAATTATAAAACGTCATTGGTTCGAGATGTGGAATTTCGTTGTCGACAGCATGATCTTGCAGTACGATCAAGTAAGCATAAGCGTCCTCCGGTATAATCGGTTTGGTAGCTGTTTCTTTTATATGAAATTCTTTTTTATTAGATTGTAACGTAATCTTTGTTTGTTTAAGAAAAGGATTTGTTAATAGCTCTAATGGTATTGGTGAATATCTTGGAACTATATATGTTTCATGTCCCGTTAATTGAACTTGAGGACGGTTTAGAAATTTAGCAAGAATATTATAGTCACTTTGCTTTATAATCCAAATCTCTTCATTAGCAGCCTTATCTTTATAAATAATTGCTTTATGCTTTTGGTAAGTAAATTTATCTGTACGTAATTCTGTTTCTAATGCTGCAATATGCTTTGCTTCTAAAATATTTCCTTCGTAAGATACATAAGTAAATGGAAAAGGAAATGCCTCTAGTATAGAAGCCTTTGTGTATTTATTAAAAGCATATAATGTTGTGATAGTCGTAAAAGTTATTACAGATAGCATTGTTACTACAAAAAGCATATTAATATTGATGCGAACGCGTGATGCTAAATCAGAGATCCATAGCATATTCGTTTTTTTCATATAAAAGCGTCGACGCTTTTTTAATATCCAAATGAAAAGAAAACTAGCCTGGGAGAATAGAAAATACGTCCCAATTGTAACGAGAGGAATAATGGCCAGAATAATGAGTAGACCAATCCCGTTTGTTAAACTTTTTTCTGTTATATAGCTTTGTGGATAAGCTGCAAAAATATAACCAGAAAATAGACATAGTAAACTAAAAATTGAAATGATAACGGAAGGTGATCTCTCCTTCTTTCCGCGAATTCCTCCTCTTAGAAGATGAACGATTTTTTGTGTTCGAATTAAAGCAGGTGTAAAGATAGATACAATTGTAAAAAGTATGAGAAATGTCGCTACAGTTGTCTGAATTGCTTCTGATGGCCAATATAAATAAAGGCCGTTAATACCTGAAATTTTTGATGTAATCAATAAGAAAAAGTTAGAAAATACAAGACCAGCTTGAATGCCAACAAAAATAGAAAGAAGCCCAATAATCATATTTTCTAAAAAAATAAGTCGTTTAAGTTGCCTGTGTGAAATACCTAAAATCGTTAAAACGCCAAACTGCTTTTTGCGTACGTTCAAAAACGTTCCAATTGAGTACACCAAAAAGAAAAAAGAAAACAGTACAATTACAAATTGTGTAAAACCAATTAAAGTGAAAAGAGGTCCTGTTTCTTTATAGTTTTGTATATGTTGTAAACGTGGATGATACCGATACACAGCAAATGAAAAGAACACCGTAATAGAAAATGAGCTGCTTAAAAAATAGGCAAAATAAGCTCTGGCATTACGGATAACATTTCGTAATGCGAATTGCCAAAACTTCATCCGCGTCTTCCTCCTAGTAATGCTAATACATCTAATATTTCTTGATAGAACTTTTCGCGGTGCAGGCCGCGGTGCAGCTCATTATAAAGCTCACCGTCTTTAATAAAAATGATACGGTTGCAATAACTAGCAGCAAATGGGTCATGTGTCACCATTAAAATTGTCGCTTGTTCTTCTTTATTTAACTTCGTAAATAGCTCCATTACATCAGTTGCAGCTTTCGAATCTAAGTTTCCTGTTGGTTCATCAGCAAGCAGTAATGAAGGTTTATGGATGACTGCACGGGCCACTGCGGTACGCTGTGCTTGTCCTCCGGAAACTTCAAAAATTCGTTTATTTAAAATATGATCGATACCGAGTTTGTTTGAAATAGTATCTAGCTTTTCATCCATTTCCGCAAGCGGAACATTATCTAACGTCAAGGGCAAGACGATGTTTTCTCCAATTGTTAATGTGTCTAATAAGTTAAAGCTTTGAAATACAAATCCTAACTCTTGCCGGCGAAAGATAGCTAATTTTTCGTTGCGAAACGTATGAGGCTGCTTTCCGTTAATAAAGACTTCTCCTGCTGTAGGAGAATCGATAGTCGAAATAACATTTAATAAAGTTGATTTCCCGCTTCCGGACGGGCCCATAATCGCAACAAATTCTCCTTTATCTACATGTAAATTAATATTTTTTAAAGCAGTATGAGGGACTTTCCCCTCATACACTTTCGATACATTTCGAATATGTAATACTTCTTCCATATATCAATCACCTTTCTAACGTTATAAATCCATTTTAATTTTTCAACATATAAGCTATTGCTATGCAGGAACAAAGGCTCTCGTTCATCTAAAAAAGGGGAGCGATTTTTTGCCTTATATTTTTTATAGTTTAATATGCTGGGACAACTTTTGCATATATAATGAACGAATTAAAAGGAAAAAGAGAATTTCAACCGTTCCAAAAATAATAAGGACAACACTAACCTCAGTAAACAAGGATAGTTTGATTATGCCTTTCCACATTTTTGCGGCAAACATCGTATGAATGGAAGCCATTATATATGGCACAAAAAATAAGATAGCAAGCTGAATGGTAGCTGACCGCTTCATTTCTGATTCTGTTAAGCCAATTTTTGTAATCGCAATATACTTGTCTTGTTCATTCGTTAAATCTGTATACATACGGAAGTAAAGTACGCTTCCAGCCCCGATAAAGAAGATAACACCAAGGAATGTACCAATAAAGAAAAAGGAAGCATTTTGTAGTTTCGTTTCATATAGTTGATTGCTTCCTTCAAAAGCTTCATATAAACGTTCTTCAGAATGAATTTGTTTGCGATCTGCATAAAGCTTTTCGATGAATGCGGCGGCTATTGTATGTGTATTTTCCCAATTTTGTACTTGGAAATTGTATAACGTCATATGTTTCATAGCATGTGATAGCGATTGTACCGTATTGTCGGATAAGACGAGTACATTTGGAATAATTCCAGAGGGTATCACATTTTTATCACCAATACCTTGCACGTGTAATTTCAAGGAATTTGGAGAAAGAGTAATTGACTGTTTTTGGTAGTCCCACTTACCAGTTATAATTTCATAAGAGTACCCAGGGAGTACATACGTTTCATCATCTTTCAAGAAAATCTTTTTATGATGGAGTGCAGTAGCTAACTGATTATAATCACTTTGTTTTAATACATACACTTCATCTTCATAAGAGGAATTTGTTCCTTTTTGTAGCGATATACCATATAAGTCTACTTTTATTTTTTTGTATTCAAATTTCTCATCTTTTAATCGCTGTTCTAACCAATCGATATGCTGCGAAGCGATTGGATTAGCATCATAGGAAAGATAAGTAAATGGAAATGGGTTATCTTTCACAATTTGTGTTTTTGTGAATTTACCAAAACCATATATGAAGGTCATCATGGTAAAGGCGAGAGTAGACAACATTGTTACTACAAAGAGCATATTAATATTTGTACGAATACGGCTTGCTAAATCAGAAATCCATAGCAAATTAATTCGTTTCATATAAAATTTCCGTCTTCTTTTCAACATATGAATGAGCAGAAAGCTAAATTGTGAAAAGAAAAAATATGTCCCGACTGCCACCAGTGTTGGAATGGAAAAAATACTAGATAAAATGTATAGTACACCAATCATATCACCTAGTGACATAAAGTACTTTGGACACATTGCTAGTGTGTATCCAGAAAGCAAGCATGAAATGCCAAACAAGGAAATGATAATGGATGGCTTCTTTTCTTTTTGATTTATTTTTCCTTCTTTTAAAAGACGTACAGCTTTTCTCGTTCGAATTAACACAGGGGTAAAAGCTGATACGAAGATAAAGAGTCCAAGAAAGGTTGACGTTGTTAACAGAATTGCACCTTTTGGAAAATATAAGTATAATCCGGGCATGTGTGTAATTTTTGCTGTAACTAATAAGAAAAGTTGTGAAAAGACAATCCCAACTTGAATTCCGATAAAAATAGAAAGAAGTCCAATTAACATATTCTCAATGAAAATGAGTCGTTTTAATTGCTTTTTTGATATACCTAAAACAGTTAAAACGCCAAATTGCTTTTTTCGAACCTTTAAAAACGTACCGGTAGAATATAATAAAAAGAAAAATGAAAAGAATACAATAACAGCCTCAGATACCCCCATTAAGGTGTCGATACCGGAAGTTGTGTCAGCATTTTGCAAACGAGGATGAAATAAATACACGGCAAATGAAAAGAAAATTGCAATGGAAAAGGAACTGCTTAGAAAGTAGGCAAAATAAGCACGGGAGTTACGTGTTACGTTCTTAAATGCAAATTGCCAAAATGTCATATTTTTATCCTCTCAGTCTTAAAATCATTCTTATATGTTGCAAAAGTGTATGAGGAAAGGATTCCTCATACACTTTGTCATAGAATTTCTATAAGCTATATAAATTCATTTTGATCTTTTAACATATAAGTCACTGCTATGCAGGTCAAAAAATGACCGCTACTTGTTGTCTCACTTTGTTTAAACCTTGCATGTGGCAGGGAAAGGCCCTGACCGCTTCTATGCATGGCCAGATGTTCTTGCCTGTCTAAAAAGAACAGGTTTTTATGTCGGTTTTTTAACTTATATTTCTATAAGTTAACCTTCATCTGTTTTGTTTATAGCATTATGGAAAATAATTTTGATACTTGTACCTTTGCCAACTTCAGAGTCTAGTTTGACAGAATGACCTAAATAGGAGCAAATTTTACTCACAATATATAAGCCCATACCAGTAGACTCTCCAAACATTCGTCCATTCTTTCCTGTATAAAACGGTTCAAATACACGGCGAATATCTTCCTGCGGAATACCGACACCTTCATCACGCACTTCTAAAATAATATCTTTTCCGCTTTGAACAGCAGATAAGAATACTTTTTTTCCTCTTTCTCCTGAATATCGAACCGCATTTGTCATTAACTGATAAATAATGAATTTCAGCCACTTTGCATCAGAAGCAACCATTAAATCAGAATGCACTTCTAAAACAGGAAAGACACCGTTTCGAATAAACAGCTCTTTTAAGCTATTTATATTTTTGGTGACCGCGTCTTTTAAAGAAATGGTTTCTACATGAAAGTCTTCATGGAAATTATTTAACCGTGCCATATATAATGCCATATCTAATCCTTGATTTAATTTTTCTAGCTCTTGTTTAAATTTTGGAATAAGATGTTCATCTTCCATTTCAAATACCATTAGCTGCATAACAGAAACGGGCGTTTTCATTTGATGTACCCATTGATTAATAAACATTTGATGCTCTTGCTGTTTTACTTCATATGCTTGCAATTCTTTTTGGAATAGACGATATTGTGTACGAACAAGTTCATTTACGCCATGCGGCATAGGAGCAGTTGCTCGCTCAATGAACGCATCTTCTATTTTGTCAGGCAGTTCACTTAGTCGTTTATATAATCTACGATTTCGAACGTATCGATAAGCAAGAAAACAAATGAATAGATACAAACTTAGTACAATAAAATAAAATTTATTGTTTTTAAACCCATCAACGGAATCATACAAAATGAAGATGATCCCAAAGTTTAAAATATAAAGAAGTAAAAAGCCAATGTGATCACGTAAAAATAACTTCATTCTCTATTCACTCCAAGTTGCGTTTAACCGATAGCCTAAGCCACGTACCGTCTCGATCGCATTTTCAATTCCGAGCTCAGTAAACTTTTTACGAAGACGTGTAATATTTACGTTTAGTGTGTTCTCTTCAACAAAGCTTTCATCATCCCAAAGTGCAGATAACAAATCTTCTCGGCCTGCTGTACGAGGATGTTTAGATAGAAGCATTTCTGCTAGAATTGCTTCTTTTTTCGTTAGTAATACTTGCTCATTCTTAAAATGAAGTTCTGGTCGTTCAGGATATAGTTTTAATCCTTCTACTTCAACAATACGTTCTGTCATACTTGGTGCATAGTCACCGTAAATGCGGCGTAATTGACCTTTAATTTTTGCCATCACTACATCATAGTGGAATGGCTTTGTAATATAATCATCAGCACCGCTTTCGATTGCCATAATTTGCTCCATTTCACCAGCGCGAGCAGAAATGAAAACAATTGGGCAAGTGGATTCATGACGAATTTGACGGCACCAGTAGAAACCATCAAACTTTGGTAAATTTACATCTAATAAAACAAGATGTGGTTTTGTATGATGAAATGAAGCCATAATATCATCAAAGTTATCTGCAACAACTGCTTCGTAACCGTATTTTTGAATGTGAGATTGCAGTAAAGATGAAATACTTGGATCATCTTCTATAATTAAAATCTTGTACATACGTAAATGCCTCCTCTAACTTTGTGTATATATAGTGTAACATTTGTTTTCTTCGTTTTCATTATGTTGAGGGTACCCCATGTATAAATTTTCTCAACGTAAAGAGTACCTATATTGCTAATGAATCTATTTAAAATTACAAACCATTAATTTACAATTATTTATGAACTTTAAATGCCTTAACAATATTTTATAGTAGAGGAGTCTATAAATGAAAAAAGCATGTTCCTTCTTGATGATTGTATGGGTGTGTATATTTGTATCTGCTTGTTCCAGTCAAACAAAATCAGAGACAGAAATGAAATCTGATCGTGAGAAAAATTCCACAACGTCTCAACCGAATGTAAAAGTTAAGCCTTATAAAGAACCATTAACTCAAGTAGGGGATAAAGCACAACATCCACTTGGAATGTTTGTCTTGAACCAATTGAGTGAACCAAATACGACTATTGAACTAGGACCGCTCAATATCAAAGTGGAGCGAATTAAAATCGTACGGAGCACAGAATTAAGTGATATCGGAAAGTATAATTTAGAAGAACGAGGATTGAATACAGAGGAAATGAATGCAATTCAACTAACAACCACTTTAGAAAATACTTCGGATCAACCGCTTGATTTGGAGAAAGGTCCCATAAAAACACTAGTTTTAAGTAACGGAGAACAAGTAGATGTGTATAAAATGAGTGCAGATCCGAAAGAGCGGAGCTTAAAAGCAAGAGAAAAAATTAAATTTACGTTAATCTGTTTTCTATCACAAGTTCCAGGGGATTTAAAGGATGTAAAAGTGACTACAGACGTAGTGCGAGATAAAACGACCAATAATGAGGTAAGCGCTCTGAAAACCGTAGAGATTAAAATGTGAATAAAAAAGGGATGAACCAAGCCCACATGGCTTGGTTCATCCCTTTTTATTTTATAATTAAAATGTACAATAACTAACAACTGGACTAGATGAACCCGTTTTAATAAAATAATCAGGAGCATAACCATAATCTAGATCGCCGCGCCAATAATTATCATGTACCAAATCCCAAACTTTACTTCCATAGTAGGATTCACCATTAACATAGCAGTATAAAAAGAGGCTGTTCCCATCTGGAATATCTGTTTCAGTCCGCGTACCATTTATTGTTGGAGTGTTACGAAGATCCAAGCCTGCACCACCAGTTTTTTGAACTGGATAGAACCCCTGAGCATGGGATATATCCTGATTTGCAAATAAAACAGAACCAGCCACTGCTATTGAAGCTATTGAGAATGCAATCTTTTTAAACATGTCCTACCTCCTAATATATTTTGTTTAGTTTAATAGGGGATTTCCCCCTCATGCCTATCAAACTAAGATAGGTAAATATTTAATTTTTCTTGGTAAGCATGAGGGAGTATCCCCTGAAAATATATTGCTCTACTATAAAATACATATAAAAAATGGTAAAAACAACAATAAAAGTAAGATTTCGTTATTTCTCAACTTTCGTCTTTACTTATTATTCTCAAACCAGTTTTTAAACGTTTCTCGAGATTGTTCTCCTAAAATTCGATTCATTTCTTTTCCATCTTTATAAGAAATAATTGTAGGTGTCCCTTTTATTTGAAACATATTCCAACCATTTGGATAATCTTCTAAATTCATAACTTGCATATCAATATTCATATTTTTAGCCAAAGGAACTACAATTGGGGAAATTCTTGAGCAATGAGGACATGCTGGCTTGTAAAAATAAACAATTTTTGTTTTGTGATTTGAAATATCTTGTTGTAATTGTTCTGGTGTAATTTGATTTTCATAATAATTAATTGTTTCTACACTTGTTGTTTTCTCGCTGTTTGTTTCCTTATTTGTGATAAAAGTAATGATTACAAGTATCGAAAGAATAGTGATAGCAAAAATAAGCATTTTTTTCATATACTTTGTCTCTCCCCTATTTCATTTAATAAGAATACAATTACAAATGATAATGATAAGAAATGCTATTGTTATAAATCCAAATTAAAAAATTGACATAAAACCCTTTTCTTTTTCGATGAAAAAGAGCATCTGGCCATGCATAGAAGCGGTCAGGGCTTATTTCTGCTATATGCAAGTTTTAAAACAAAAGGAGAAAGTAAGTAGCGGTTATGTTGTATTTTGCATAACGGCGACTGATATGTCGAAAAATTAAAATGGATATATAGAGAACTTATAATTACAATGAAGAGTTCAAAAGTTATTATAAATTATTGATTGATTATTTCGAATATTTTTTATGGAATATTCCCAAAATTGATATTGAGAAAATTTTACTTCCAAATATTGGTTTTCTATGTATTGATGCTCCCGCGGTTAGGTACAGTAGTGATGAAATTGACAAATTTAAGAAATGAATTTAATATTTAGATAAATATCTAAATGTCTAATTAATGAAAGGAAGAAAGACATTGAATCAAGCATTTAAAGCGTTAGCAGATCCAACAAGGCGCAAAATTTTAGACTTATTAAAAGAAGGAAACTTAACAGCAGGAGAGATTGCCGATCACTTCAACATGACAAAGCCGAGTATTTCTCATCACTTAAATGCGCTCAAAAACGCAGAGCTTATTCAAGATGAGAAAAAAGGACAGTTTGTTGTGTATTCATTAAATACGACTGTGTTTCAAGATTTGTTAACATGGGTGTTTACGTTTACGAATAGAGGAGAATAGAGGAGGATGGAAAGTGAGGAAACATATTGTTCCATGGCTATTAATTTTTACAATCGCAATAGGCTGGTATATAGCCTGGCCGTATTTACCAGAGCAAATTCCAAGGCATTACAATATCGAAGGAGAGATAGACGGATATTTTTCTAAAGTAAGCATTATATCTTTTTCGATGGGAAGTATGATATTTTTCTATATTGTTTGGATTTTCATAAGAAGAATTGATTTAACAAAAGGAGGGTATAAATACTTTGCTAAGGCCCTTTCAAAGATTAATTATATGATTCTTATCACCATATTTGGTTCTAACATATTGGGTATACTTCATTCCGTAGGTTATGATGTAAAAGGTTCTGTAATAGTCAATTTTGCACTTGGTACGCTATCGATTATATTAGGAAACTATATGCAACAAACGAAACCAAATTACTTAATTGGGATTCGCACATCTTGGACATTAGAGAATAAAGAAGCCTGCGATTACCATCGATTTGCTTCGAAATCAATGGTAATCGCAGGCTTCTTTGTATATGCTGCGGCTCTTTTGAAAGACCCTATTAATCTATTTATTGGGGCAGGTATCGTGCTATTAGGTGCTATTATCCCGACGATAAAATCTTACTCTATTTATAAAAAAGAAATAGGATTAGAAGGCAAATCATAAAAGTATGGTAGGGGAGAAGAAACAAAATGAAGAAACACATTCTTGCCATTATATTTATTAGCATAACAATATTAGCTTGGATTATTTCTTGGCCACATCTTCTAGATACAATCGCTACGCATTGGAGCGGCGATACTCCAGATGGTTATTCCCCTAAATTAATTGGGATGTTGTTGATGGTTGGAATTATGATTGGAACTTATATATTACTAAATGTTGTTCCAAAGATTGATCCAAAGAAAGAGAATTATAAAAAATTCTCGAAAAGTTTTATGATGATCACTTACAGTGTCCTCGTTGTATTGTTCATCGCGAACATGGATATTATTGCAACTGGATTGGGCTATAATTTATCGATAAATCGTTTTTCAGGATTGCTTGTTGGTATTTTGTTTTTAGTGATAGGTAACTATCTGCCGCAATGTAAACCAAACTATTTCATCGGCATTCGTACTCCATGGACATTAAGCAATGAAGAAGTATGGCGCAAAACCCACCGTTTTAGCGGAAAAGTATTTATGATTTTAGGGATTATCATGTGCGGAAGTATTTTTGCTCCTGTTACTTGGGAATCATATATCATACTGACTGTTGCTTTAGGTGGTGCGGTCATCACAATGCTGTATTCTTATTTTGCTTATAAGAAAGAAATATTTTGATAATAACGTAAAACAAGGAAAGAGAGTAGCTTTCCTTGTTTTTATATGTAAATGGCTTTCACCTGAACTGCCGTGGATAGGCTCCAAGTTTTTTAGAATAAGAGACGCTGTTACTGTCCCATTGCGAACAGAACGAATCAATGGCAATAAATCATCTCAATGTTCTTTTATGTTTTTATATGAATTGTCCCGCCAATCATAAATTCCAAGTATGGTTGTTTTGAGGGCTTGTTAAAAATATAAATTTTATTTTTACCAATTGTTTTAATTTTAGGAAGAGAATTTAAAACACATTTTAATATGAAATATTGCATATTAAAATGTATTGATAAAGGTGTGTGCGCTTACTATAATAAAAGCATAAAGACGTAACACATCTTAATATTTAAAAAGAGGAGGAAATAATATGGCAATCGCAATGGCAGTTTTAAAATTTTTAGGTGGATTACTTCCATTCGTACAAGAGCTTTTAAAAGCATTTATGTAAGTTCATTATTTAGCAATTATGTATAGCAATTATTATACAAATGACCTGTATATCAAAGATGAATTGATGTGCAGGTCATTTGTGTGAGCAAAGTCCCTTATTGTAATGTAAAACAGGAGCGATTAGAGTGCCAATTATATGGAAAGCTAATCGCTATTTTTTTATGCTCCTCTACTATATTTAAAATGCGTCAACTTCTTTTGAAAAAGAAGAAAAGAGAATGAAACGAATATAAGCAATTAGAATGATTCAAGATCATTTATATTTGTTGTATCAAGCTATATAACAAAACAACAAGCATAAGGTATGAAAAAAAAGTTCTGTTTTAAAAGAGCATTTTCCCTAATATAAAGATATAATATTATATTGAAATAGTTATATTGAGGTGTAATCATAATATGAATCTTATATCAGTAATCTATTTATTATATTTTATTTAAATAACAACAAGGTTTTCGAAAAAAGACAGAAAGAAAAAAGCCACTTTTCCATTTAGAAGAGTGGCTTTTTTAAACCTTACATAAATGTAAGGTTTATGTAAGAGAAATAGATAGCCGGTTATTATTGAGAATGTTATAGTAGCAAGGTGCTTTGGAAAGAAATTCTAATATAATTTTTTATATAACAATTCAAATTGTGTAAGGAAGTGTGATCGTGGCAACAGTAATGATGAGATAGGATAAAGCGAGGGATATAGTAATGAAGACAGTGTTAGAAGCTAAAGATATTAGAAAAGTATATAATACCGGTGGAAATAAATACGAAGCGTTAAAAGGCATTAACTTGCAAGTGAAAGAAGGCGAGTTCGTTGGAATTATGGGGCCGTCTGGATCAGGGAAAACAACTTTATTAAATGTTCTTTCTACAATTGATAACACGACGAGCGGTGAAATTTTAATTGATGGAAATGATATTGTGAAAATGAATGATGATAAATTAGCGTTGTTCCGTCGTGATCACTTAGGGTTCATTTTCCAAGATTATAATTTATTAGATACGTTAACGGTAAAAGAAAACATTGCGCTCCCACTTGCACTATCAAAAGTAAAGACAAGTGAAATTGACCGCCGTGTTCTTGAAATCGCGAAAAAGTTTGGCATTGATCATATTTTAGATCAATATCCATACCAAGTATCTGGTGGGCAAAAACAGCGCTGTGCAGCTTCTCGTGCCATTGTTACAAATCCAAGTATGATTTTTGGAGACGAGCCAACGGGGGCGCTAGATTCTAATTCTGCAACTGATTTATTGGAGAGTTTGAAAGCATTAAATGAATATGACCAATCGACAATTTTAATGGTTACACATGATGCATTTGCCGCAAGTTATTGTAAGCGCGTTATTTTTATTAAAGATGGTGAGTTATTTAAAGAACTGTACAAAGGAGAATTAACACGCAAGCAGTTTTTCGAGCGAGTATTAGACGTAATGTCTACGATCTCTGGAGGTGCAGTAGATGACGTTATCTAGTATTGCCTTTCGCAATATAAAGCGTAACTTTAAAGATTATGCTTTATATTTTATGTCGATGATTTTTAGCATCGTTATTTATTTTACATTTGCATCGCTTCAATATAATACGCAAATGGAAAAAGCAGCGGAAGGATCAAAGAAAATTAGCGGTGCATTCCAAGTTTCTAGCGTGATGCTCATTATTTTCGTAGCGGTATTTATTATTTATTCCAATGGTTTCTTTACACGTAAACGGAAAAAAGAAGTTGGTTTATATTCTTTACTAGGAATTCGTAAACGCCAAATTGGGAAAATGTTGTTTTATGAGAATATGTTAATGGGGTTAATGTCGCTAGTAATTGGTATTGTAATTGGCAGCGTGCTGTCTAAGTTATTCCTTGAATTATTAGTAGGCTTGATGGGACTTGATTTACAAGTTCATTTTGAGGTGCCGCTAGCGGCGATTATAAATACAGTTATTGTATTCTTTTTTATTATTTTATACACGTCGTTGCAAGGATATCGTTTAATTTATCGCTTTAAACTTATTGAGCTGTTCCGTGCTGAGCGTGAAGGAGAACAAATGCCAAAAGAATCTATTATGATGGCATGTACCGCTGTATTCTTAATTGGATCTGGGTATTTCTTATCACTTATGTTTACGAAAGCTATTAAATACGCAGACTTCATGATGATCACATTTTATATTTTATTTGCGACCGTACTTGGTACGTATTTATTATTTATGTTCTTTACAGTTGTTGTTTTAAGAAGAACAAGAAATCATAAATCATCCTTTTATAATGGAATGAATATGGTAACAACATCTCAGCTTTTATACCGCATTAAAGGAAATGCAAAATCTTTGGCGACAATTGCTATTTTGAGCGCGGTAACATTAACGGCTGTTGGTACATCTGTTACAACGTATTATAATACATTTACTCAGGCGAAAGAGTTTGCGCCGTATAGTTTTTCTTATGAGAAAAAAGATGCCGCTTTCGAACAAAGGGTGAATGCACTCTTCGCAGAAGAGAAAAAGCATAATCCAATTACAGAGCAATTTGAAATTGAAATGGTTCCAGTGAAAGGGAAATTTACAGGCGAAAAAGCAGATATAAGTATGAATGTTCATTATATAATGACAGAGCGATATCAACTTGTATCGCAATCTGCCTTCAATACAATTGCGAAAAAAATGGATGTGGATGCGGTAAGTTTAACTGCTGAGGAAGCATTTGTATTTGATGGCATGTACAGCGAAGGACATGAATTTAGTACAGCATATAAAGGAAGCAAAGCAGTGTTTCCTATTTGGAATGAAACGAAGACATTAACAATTAAAGGTGCTGAAGGTCGTAACGTTACGAATTTAGGAGAATTAGTTGTTGTTGTGCCAGATGACGTATACGAGCAGGCGAAAAAGACAGCTGAAACAAGAGTTGTTAAAAATATTAATGTGAAAAATGAGAAAGACAGTAAATCATTAACGGAGAAGTTAGTAAAGATTATGCCAAGAGAGTCTGAAACTGCACCGGTCTTTAGAGATTTCTATACAGGATTTAAAGGCGGAATGGAAGCAACGGGGATGATGATATTTATCGGTGTTTTCTTAGGGCTTGTATTTTTACTTGCAACAGGGTCTATCATTTACTTTAAACAGTTAACAGAAGCAAATGCAGACCGTGACCGTTACGTCGTTCTTCGTAAAATTGGGGTAACGAAGCAAGAAATGAAGAGAGCAATCGCAAAACAGATCTTCTTTATCTTTGCGATTCCATTGCTAGTTGGAATTTTGCATAGCTTATTTGCGTTAAAAGGATTATCAAATTTATTACCGTTTGAAATTTTAATTCCATTATTAATGAGTATTGGAGTATATAGTGTTATCTATATTGGCTATTACTTTTTAACAGTTCGTTCTTACTTGAAGATTGTAAGTGAAAAGTAGTAGAAAAAGGAGTTGATCAAAAAGTAGACTTTTTGGTCAGCTCCTTTTTTGCTAAGTATGTATGTCGTATTATTTATCTGTTACAACTGATGCAATATACGGTAAGTTACGGTATTTCTCAGCACAGTCGATGCCGTAGCCAACGATGAATTCATCCGGGATCACGAAGCCGACATATTCAGCTGTTAAATCAACTTTACGGCGTTCTGGTTTATCAAGAAGCGTACAGAATTTTAACGTTTTTGGTTTATGCATCAAGAAATGGTCTTTTAAGAAATGAAGCGTTAAACCAGAATCAATAATATCTTCTACTACGATTACGTTTTTATCAGTAATATTTACATCGATGTCTTTTAGTAACTTCACTTTTCCAGTTGTTGTTGTTTGGTTTCCATAGCTAGATGCAGAAATGAAGTCAATTGTTACATCATTTTTAATATGGCGAATTAAATCTGCTGCAAATACGAAAGAACCTTTTAATACAGCAATCACAAAAATTTCTTCTCCTTCAAAATCACGTTCAATTTGCATTGCTAATTCTTTTACTTTTTCTTGCAGTTGTTCTTGTGAGATTAAAGTGTCTTTTATTTGAATATCCATTGAAAGCCTCCTACATTATAAAACTTATGAACAGTTTGACTGTAAAGGATTGATAGGAAAAAGTCAAAAAAGAGAGTACTTACTTTAAATGGAATGTACATAATATTTAGAATATAATAGAGTAAAAAAGCAGGTGAACTATGCGGAAACTTATAGCGAGTCTTGTTCATATTTGTTTGCTTATGGTGACATTTACGATGTTAGTCTGTCTGCCAACATTATTTGTAGATGGAAAAGATGTAGGATTTTATGTGAAACCGTTTCTCTCCCAAATTGCAAATGTTTTCTCTTCGATATTACATCCTTCGCAGCTAAAGATGACCATTGGAACGCAAGTGAGGACCATTCCGGATCATGTAGAAGTATTTGCGGTGCAAAAAAGAGAATACCCGCTCTTTCCTGTTGTGATAAAGCCTTATGTATATTCAATTGGACTTATTTTTGGCGCATTTGTTGTATCCGTTTTGTTAGCGGTTATCAGTAGTATAGGAACTGCTATGCTGCCAAGAAATATTCGCATAATAATAGAGGGATTTGTATCCATTCTTAAAACAGTTCCAGATGTTTTTTTTATTTTCTTTATGCAGCTTCTCGTTATAAGTGTATATCGAAATATAGACTTTTTAGTATTGAATCCAATTTCTACAGAACAAAATCCATCCATCGTACTACCGATCCTCATTCTATCTTTTTTACCAACTATCTCATTATTTCAATTGCAACTATTACTTATCCGTGAGGAACAAAAGCAAGATTATGTTACTTTCGCAAGAGCGCGAGGCTTTAGTGAAATGTATATTTTATGTAAGCATATTTTTCGTAATGTTATTGTTTCTGTTATGAATCACGTGCAATATATATTGCTAGTTCTCGTGACAAATTTGCTTATTTTTGAATATCTGTTTCATGCAAAAGGGATATTGTCCATTATAATGAGCGGTCAAGATCCAGCGGTCATTGTGTATTTGCTTTTGCTTTTTATCGTACCTATTTATGGAGTCGTTCTATTTCTACAATGGGGAAAGGAGAAGATGTATGCATAGGTACTTCCATATTATATTTGTTACCGTTGTTTTTCTTTTGCTTCTTATAAGTTTTTTCCTGCCATATGTCCAGCATGAACCTGCGGTGAAACAATATCGTTATGATGAAAGTGACACACTTGTAGAAGCGGCACCATTCTCTCCATCTCGTAAGTATTGGTTTGGAACAGATCGAAGAGGAGAAGATTTATTTTATAAGATAATGGACGGGGCAAAATATACGATTTTCATTGCGTTATTTGTTGCGGTTGTAAGAGTCATTGTATCGCTATGTATAGGTTTTTTAATGAGTAATGTAAAAAGAAAATCAGCTTTCTTCCATCACTTTGTGATGAATTTGCAGTTATTTCCGCAAACAATATTTTGCTTTTTCTTACTCACTCCTTTCGTTATGTATGAAATACGGACAGAACAGGTCGTCACAAATATTCAATTATTATATATACAAATTGCTGTGTTCATTCTCGTTGCCGTTCCGAGTTTAACACGGTTATTTCAGCAAGAAATTCAGCAGCTTTGGCAGAAGGAATATGTGCAAAGCTCATTCTTATTGGGTGGAAGTAAAGGGCATGTATTTCGAACGCATCTTATTAAAGCATTAGGCCCACAAATTGTATTTCAAGTTGGAGAGCAAATGGTACAAGTGCTCCTTCTTATGCTGCATTTGTCTATTTTTAAATTGTTTCTCGGAGGAACGAAGATTGTTTCCGGACAAACGCACGATGAATTTAATTTGTATTTCCCATATTTAAACGAATGGTCCAATTTAATTAGCTATTATTATGTAGAGCTCATGATTGAACCAAGAATTATTATGATTCCAGTTCTGCTTTATATGATTCTATTATTTTGTATGACGAAAATTGTGAATGGGTATAAGGAATTACAGTTTGAGAAAGGAAGATTGTAGGGAATAAAAAACAAATATCTCTTTATATATGAGTTGAAAAAACAACATCAAAACCCCTTTCTTTTTAAGGGAGGACGAGAGCATCTGGCCATGCATAGAAGCGGTCAGTTCCTTTTTCTGCCACATGCAAGGTTTGAAACAAAAGGGGAAAGTAAGTAGCGGTCATGTTGTACTCTGCATAGCAGTGATTTACATAGGATTGCAAGCGGAATTTTTATATTTATATATCTTTATTGACTATTATAACCTTACAAAAATGTAAGGTTTTTTGTAAGGTAAATCGATAGTTTAGCGGTATTATTTTGAATAAACTTATCTATGTAAGACACACACATTTTAGGGAAAAAAGACGTTAGGCACTACAACTGAAAGGAGAAAGAGAATGGAGAAGCGCTCAGCGGCTCTTGCTTTATTATTAGAGAATGACGCGATTATGTTGGCTAATAATAAGGATTGTACAACTGTAATTGATCGGCAAGAAAGGCCAGTAGATTCATGCGATAAAATAGTATGGTACAAATGGAATGAGAATTACAAAGAGAACATAAATGAGCAATATCACATAGGGTATGATGTGCATAGAGTTGTTTTATGGAATGAGATGAAATCTTGGATTCATAGGCAAAACGGTAAGGATAATTTTGAAAGCAGCCGCGCACTCCATTCTCAAACTCCTGAAATGGTAAGAAACAGAGAGTCACATTAGGAAAGTAATTTAGAAAACTGAGACACAAAAAAAGATTGCTGTTTAAGCAATCTTTTTTTGTGTCACCTGACAATTCTTTTAACAATTGTCAGGTTGTTTAGGTTGGCTAGATAAAGATTCCGTTAATGCTAAATTGACTTGGAACCTTGTTTAACGATTTAGGATTGGAGTCCCTGTTTTTTATTGTATTCTAGCTCTTTTGCTCCGCGATGGGCCAATATACAGCATATGATGCAGCAAACAGTTGCTGCTAGTAATACATAGAAACCACCGTTCCATCCTACCTTGTCAACCATTACACCAAAGAGGGTAGTACCTAAAGATGCACCTAGAATGTAGCTCATAAAACCTCGCAAGCCAACTGCAGAGCCAACGGCGAAAGATGGAACTACCTCCATAGTTTGTACTGAAGCTAGAAACTGTGGAATGTAAATCAAGCATCCAATAATAGCTGCGAAGATAGTCACCCAATGTAAAGATGTGCTTTGCCAGTAACCAATGATACAGATAAGTATCATTGTCATAGCAATGATTGCAGGCGGCATACGGTGCCCTTTGAATAACTTGTCTGATAGATAACCAGCCAGAAGAGTAGAAGGAATAGCTGCCCATTCAAAGAATAAAAAGGCAACACTCATCTCTTCTTTAGTGAAATGTTTTACATGTAACAAATAAATAGGCAACCAGCTTATGATGCCGAAACGAACCATGTAAACGAAGACATCTACGAAGGAAACGAACCATGCATTTTTGTTAAATAAAACATAATTCTTAAAAATCTGCCAGGCACTCATGTCTACTGGCGGTTTTGAATCAGCGCTTTGTTGCACTTTCGAATCGGATTCGTCCTTGATAATTTCGCTTAACGGAGGCAAGCCCTCACTTACCGGTGAGCCTTTAATAAGGGTTAGTATTACCAATGCCATAACAATGGCTATAGCAGCTGGAACTTGGTAGCTTGCCGTTTGCCAGTGATTGGAGCCTAACATAGCAAAACTCATACCAACGATAGGTGCTACGATACCTCCACCTATATTGTGAGAAATATTCCATATAGCACCGATAGTTCCTCTTTCTTTACGAGGAAACCAATTTGCAATAGTAATAAAGCTAGGCCCAACTCCCATTCCTTGAAAAAACCCATTGAAAACAACGAGAATTGCAAACATCCAAAATGCCGTGCTGAAGCCCATCATAATATTAACCATAGCGCACAGAAGTAAACCAAGCGCCATATACCTTTTAGGATTAGCTTTGTCGGCTAAACTACTCATCAAACCCTTACTAACTCCATAAGCGATAAGCATGGAACTGCTTAATAAACCTACTTCTGTAGCACTAAGGTTGAGTTGTTCCTTCAGATAAGGAGTAGATAAGGCAAAATTGTTACGTACTATATAGTAAGCTATGTAACCTAAGAACACTCCTAGTAAAGATTGTAGTCGGAAAAGCTTATAGGTTTTTTGAACCTGATCTGGTGCTATTTTTGTAGTAGCAATTTTAGGTTTCAAAAATGAGAACATACTATCTACCTCGATTTCTTTACTTTGATTTACAGAAAAAACTTAGACTAGCATGAAATTTAGTATTTCAATAGAGTGCCAGTTTGGTGAAGACGTTTTCAACAATACTTGTGTTACATCGTTCCCCCTTTGTTACATTATCTTATATGTCAATTCGGTAAACTATCAGTAAATATCTGATTTTATGTAAGATAAAATAGTAGGGTCTTTCAGAAATTATCTTACAAACAATATTCATACCTATATAAATCTGTTTTCATTTTCCAACATATAAGTCGGTGGTATGCAGAACAAAGTATGCCCGCTACTTGCATTCTCCCTTTGTTTTAACCTATGCATGTGGGTAGGGAAAGGACCTTCATTCTATGCATGGACAGATGCTCCGCCTTCCTAAAAAGAAAATGGTCGTTTTTTATTTGTATGTATATAATTTCTGTCACAACTCTGACATGAAAAGTAGTGTTGTATACAATCTTCCATAGATTTCGCGGATCGTTCTGAAGTAATATATAAATATAAATTTCAAAAACCTTGAATCAAGCAGGATTCGGTAAATCGGATTCAATTAGGGTAGTTTCACATAATACATAAAGTGAAACGTCCATCAGTGGGGGAAGCTTCATTTCCCGCTGATGGAAAGCTCTCACCAATCGGGTTTTTACGGGCAGTTATTCCTGCCTGCAAGAATGGAGGAAAGTATGATAAATTGGTTGAGGCTTTTTTTAATATTACTTATTACTATACTTACAATAGGATGTCAGCATGAGCGTTCAAGCCCTCAAATTTTTTTCTCCGAATCTGATACCATGCCTGTTGGTTCACAAGACGACAAGCCCTCACCTGTACGGATCGCAATTTCAAGTGTGTTATCAAAGGCTGATACAATTATGTACTATAGGAAAATAGCTAACTATATTGGAGAGAAGCTCCATAGACCCGTAATTCTAATTCAGCGCAAGAGTTATAATGAGATTAGTATGTTGATGATAAATGGAGGTGCCGATATAGCCATCCTTTCAACAGGAGCATATATTACCTACAGACATGTTGAAGGGCTCGAAGCAATTGCCATGCAAGAGCGAATGGGGGTTCCATATTATTATGGTTATGTCGTCGTACACCGGAAAAATGAAATATCCAGTATAAATGATTTGAGAGGGAGAGACGTTGCTTTTACCGATCCAACCAGTTATTCCGGATATATTTTTGTGAGGAAAAAATTAGCTGAATTAAGTGAAACGCCAGAACATTTCTTTGGTCGTTATGTTTTTACATATAATCATGAAAGCTCACTAAACGCTGTGATAAATGGGGTTGTTGATGCTGCAGCTGTTGATAGTTTAGTCTTTGAGCGCACCAAACTTAAAAATCCAGAACAGATTAAGGATTTGAAAATCATTGCAAAAACAGAACCGATTGGTACTGGTCCTGTTGTCATCAACAGTAATTTACCTGATGAAGAGAAGCGAATTATCAAAGAAAGTTTCATTTCTATGCATGAACAAGAAATAATAAAACCAGCATTTCATGGATTGTTCATTGATCGCTTTGTTCCATTTGAACCAAAGCTATATGAGGGTCACCTATGAAATGGATGAATAAATTACAAATAAACCAGAAGATATTTGGAGCTATACTCGTTTCGTTACTCTTTCTCGCTCTAGTATTGGGATGTATCATTTGGGAATCACTCACAAAAATCATGACAGAGGATTTAAAAAAACGTGGGATGAATATTGCCGAAAATATTGCGGCATTGTCCTCGGATTATGTTTTGACTGACGACTACTATTCGATTCATCTTCTCATTACCCGGGCACAGGAAGCTAACAAAGATGTTCGTTATATACTGGTCATTAACAATAATAATGTTCTTGTCGGAAATACATTCTCCAAACACCTACCGAAAGGAATATTAAACGCACATAAGCCTGATGGTATCAATACCGAAAATTACGCTATTCTAACTTCAGATGAAGGAAATATCCATGACATACTTGTTCCAATCGAAGAAGGAGATGTAGGATTTGTTAGAGTGGGAATGGCAGAGAAACAGGCGAAAAGCTATATTTTTACTAAAATAATAGAATTGGTTTTTGCTACATTTTTGGTCTGTATGGGAGCGGCAGGTATAGCTTATTATGTGACTCGTATTATTACTCGACCAATCAATAGTTTAGTTGATACAGCAGCAGGCATATCGGCCGGTAATTTATCTTTAAGGGCTAAAGCAGTGGGGGATGATGAAGTTGGAAAACTAGCACGGGCTTTTAATGAAATGGCCGACAATCTGATTAGTTCCAGCACTGCAGTAGAAAAATTATTGAAGGAACTTCAAGAAAAGGACGCCCTTCGAGATACGTTGATTTTGAAACTATTATCCGCGCATGAGGAGGAGAGAAAAAGAATTTCTCGTGAACTTCATGATGAAACAAGCCAAGCCCTTACTTTTCTAATGGTTACAATGCGCATTTTGGCTAATGAAGCTAAAGATGCCGAGCAACAAGAATTGCTTAATGCAAGCCGAGAGACAGCAGCCGGTATTTTACGAGAAATTAGAGATTTAGCGGTAGAATTAAGGCCACCCATCCTTGATGATATGGGGTTAATTCCCGCATTAAGAAAATATGTAAGAAAGTTTGAAGAAAAATTTGCCCTTACAGTAATTCTACATGTTCCTGATGATGACGCCTTCGTCATAGATAGTCATACTGCTGTAGCACTATATCGAATCGTTCAAGAAAGTCTTACTAATGTAGTGAAACATACAGTAGCAACTGAGGTTGTGATTAACATGGAGATAAGGGATTGTTCTATCGAGTTAAATATTCATGATAACGGTCACGGTATAAATGAGAATGATTTTGAAAAAGCTCGCCAGCAAAATCGAATCGGAATATATGGAATGAAGGAAAGAGCAGAATTATTAGGTGGTTCATTTTTTATCAGAACTCACAATATCGGTGGAACTGAAGTTATGGTGTCGATCCCATTAAAACAGAGAGAAGGGTGTCAAGATGGAAAAGACAATCAGCATAATGCTAGTTGATGACCACGCTTTAATGAGAGCGGGTTTAAAACTACTATTACAAAAAAGGCCATCTTTAAAAGTTATAGGTGAAGCCTCTGATGGATTTGAAGCACTCCGACTTTACGTCGATTTAAGGCCCGATATTCTGATATTAGATATATCTTTGCCACGCGTAGATGGAATTCAGGTTCTAACAGAGGTTAAATTACGTTATGAACAAGCAAAAGTCATAGTGCTTACCATGCATGAAGATGAGGATTATATAACATTAATCATGAACGCGGGAGCTTCAGGTTATGTCCCTAAAGCAGCTGTAGATGAAGAATTATACAATGCTATTGATTCCGTTATGGACGGGTACATATACCTTCGTCCAAAGGAAATTTCAACTATGCTAAAAAAAATACAAAACGAAACAGATTCTCGAAATCCGTATGTAATTTTGAGTCCACGTGAACGAGAGGTATTGCAACTTCTTGTTCAAGGTTTTTCAATGTCTGAAATTGCTCGAGAATTAACGATCAGTATAAAAACGGTTGATACTCATAAGACGAGAATGTTGAACAAACTTAATCTTTCTAAAAAAAGTGAACTTGTTCAATATGCTATAAAGTATAATTTAATAAACATGATATAGCGGGATAATGTTTGTTATAAAGTAAAACTTCCATCAGTGGTTTTTTTCATCTCCACTGATGGAAGTTTCATGTTATCTACAATATTTTTCTCTTAAAGCTAGTATATAGTCTACAGATTGTTGAACACCTTTTTCTTGATCTTCAAGCATTTGTTCTAATAGATGTTCAGGTGGATAATAGTAATCTGCTGTCTTCAGAACATTTAAGTCATATGGAGGATTTTCTACTTTGAATGCTCCCGTGCCGACTTCATATACGCCTCCAGTTCCTTTTGGACGTTTAAATGGAGCTACATATGGAAAACACATTTCTACATTGATTCTTGTTAGTGTTGATTCATTCACTAATATTTTAAAGCATTCTTCTAAGTCAATATTTCCAGTTCCTGCTGGGACCCCACAAACTATATGATCTTCACCGTCATGAATGACAATATGATCTTTAAAATGAGTTGTGTAGGCATACGGAGCTAACTTTCTTACTGCTTCAACTGGATCTTCCCATGCCATCATTCCATTTCCTAAATCACAATGTGCTCCAACCCAAGGGCTATTCACTTCTTCAATAATTTTAATTACTTCAGCTGTTGTTTCTTCTTCGTGGTTTTCAACACCAAGTTTAATTCGATATTTTTTTAATAATGGCACGACTTGTTTAAGTTCTTCAGGAGCTTTAGCCATCTTTTCGGCATCGTATTCACCTACACAAACGTAAGTCCGGATAACATCTGCACCAATTTGATTTGCAATGTCGATTACTTTTGTTAAATGCTCTATGTCTGTACCTCTTGTATCAATTTCAGCATATAAACCATATTTTTGAATTTCATCTCGAACCTTTTTCAAGTGATCAGGCTCGTTCCCGCCAAGCACTCCCCACTCTGGATGTAAATGTTTGTCTGCCGCATTTGTAATAATATTAATTTGTACTCCATCCAATCCGAGTTCAGCAGTTTTTCTTATAAAGTCAAAAATATCCATACGTTTGTTGTGAAAGAATAAATGATAGCTTTCTGTTTCTAATCCAATTTTCATGATAATCTCACCTTTCCTATCTCCATATTATTAATCTCATGCTTCATTTAAAATTGAACTTTCCTCATTTATTTGTAATTCTTTTTTCTTTTTGACAATTCGAACTAAATAACTACTAATAATTAGACCAAGTACGGAAAAAGCAATCATTGTTAAAAATACATGTTTATAACCAGCCATTCCTGGTGCTCTATCTAACATGTTTCCGTATAGAGAGAATGCAAACATCGAAGGTGAATATCCTATTAAACAAGCAATGGAAACAGATGCACCACTGATTTCTCTTGGGATTCCCACCTCATCAATAGGGGCAAAAAATACTGCTCTTTGAGTAAAAATAATTGTGCCAAAACTAAGTGTAAAGATCATTCCAGTATATACATTCATCGTCTCGTGAGGTAAGAAGATAAAAATAGTCATTCCAATAATTGCGACTATAAAAGCAAGTCTCAAATATTTAGATGGAGACTTAAATTTTTTATCAGCTAAGAACCCTCCTAGCGGACCACCAACCATTTTTATAGCGTATTGATTGATAATTCCATAAGCGCCTACTAGTGCAACAGGCATACCATAGATATCTTTTAAAAACGGAATAAAATATGTTAAACCTATATAGACGGAATAAACAGAGAATATAGTAAATGCTACGGCCCATACTTCAGGCATCTTTAATGCTTGTAGAGCGCCGTCAAGTGCAGCTTTACTTTTATTAATTTTATTACCTTGTTCATCAGTATCTATTATTTCATCGTCTTCTACTAAGAAATAAGAAATGATGCCAATAAAAATTGCTGCTGCTGCAAGGAAAATAATTGCACCTCTAAAGCCAGCTTCTCCTGATCCTAACCAACTAAAAATTGCAAGGGCACCAAAAGCGATAACTGTATCAACCACGCCTCTTCCTGCTTCAAGGAACCCGAACACTCTACCTTGTTCATCTTTATCTCCTAATAACCTTACAGCTTTAATTAACGCAGGCCAATAAGCAGTCTCTGCAAATAAAGCGAAAACAATCCAAACGGTTAAAACGCCATAATAACCAGGAAATGTTGTTAAATACAACCCTGATATTCCAACACCAATTAAGCTGAACGGTATGATTTTCTTCTTGGAAAACCTGTCTACTATGTACATCGATGCGATATAACCAAATGCTTGGATAATTCCATAAACTGATAAGATTACACCTATTTGAGTATGAGATAAGTGAAAATATTCCATCATGGGAATATAAAAAGCATCTTTTAAAAACGGAAGTTTAAAAATTGTTCCTCCACCTAAAATCAGTACGACAAGTGCAAACCACTTATTTTTTTTTGGAGTATCCATCCTTTTCCCCCCCTCAGAGGTTAATTTTTTAAAAAGATAACGCTTTCATAAAACTTAAAGTTTGTCACTCCATCACTATAAAGATTAAGTATTTTAATCGTTTAATAATAAGGGAATGTTATCTGATTTTTCCTATTTAATTTTTCTGCATGAAAACTTTATAAAGTTGCAATCATTCTTTTCCTCTTCAGAGATTGATTTTTTATAAAAGATAGCGCTTTCATAAAGGTTGGAAATTTATCACTCCATTACTATAAAGATTAAGTATTTTAATCGTTTAATAGTAAGGGAATGTTATCTCATTTTTCCTATTCAATTTTTCAGTATGAAAACTTTATAAAGTTGCAATAACTTCGATCTCAACAAGTGCATCTTTTGGTAATCGTGCGATTTGAATGGCACTTCGAGCAGGGAAATTTTCTGTAAAGTAAGTAGTGTAAACTTCATTCATTTGTGCAAAATGATTCATATCTTTTAAAAATACGGTTGTTTTAACAACTTTACTTAAATCGCTGCCTGCTTCTTCTAGGATGGCTTTTACATTCTCTAATGATAGTGTTGTTTGCTCTTTAATTGTTTCAGGCATTTCTCCAGTTTTAGGGTCAATCGGCAGTTGTCCAGAAGTAAAGATAAAATTACCAGCTTTCATCGCTTGTGAATAAGGACCGATTGCACCAGGTGCATGTTGAGTAGAAATAACCGCATTCATCTAAAAAACCCCCTGTGATAATAATTTTTTTTTATTATAATAATTTTTTAACACAAGTTTATTTTAACGTGGTCTTTTTCTTATTTCAATACATATTTTAAAAAAAGTTAAAAAATAATAAAAAATTATCATTGATATAATAATTTTTTATTGATAAATTTGTACTATAGACAGGAAAAATAAAGAAAAATTGGGAATAATTCATCTTGTTATCTTCAAGGAAGGATTGTGTAGTAATATAGTAATGGTTAAAGTTTTTAAGCCAGCTTTCTTTATGTCTTTTTAATAGATATAGGAGGTTATGTTTTTTGTGTTGTATACTATAAAAGGAAGAAAGCAAAGTGTTGATACGAAATTTTATACTTTCTTCTTATCTTAAAAAGAGGTGCGATATCAATGGGAAATAAAGAAAAGTTAAAGCGGTATATTCCTCTTGTTCATTTCATTGCAGAAGTAATTGGAGAAAATTGTGAAGTTGTTTTGCATGATGTTACGAATCCAGACGAATCTATAATAGAAGCTGTGAACGGACACCTTAGTGGAAGAAAAGTTGGTGGCCATTTAACAGATTTAGCTTTAAAGTTTATACAAGAAAAGAAATATATAGATAGACATTTTATTTCCAATTACAAAGGAAACTCAAAAAATAATCAAACGTTTCGTTCGTCAAGTTATTTTATTAAAGATGAAAACGACAGCATAATTGGAATGCTGTGTGTAAACATTGATATTAGTAATATGATAAAAGCAAGAGACTGGTTAGACGGTATAATTATGAGTAATACTAGCATGAATGAAGAGGAAGAGAAGGTTCATCCTAATCTTGAATTAGACCTTTCTGAGAACTTAGAAGAAAATCTGGATAGTCTTCTTTCATCACTTATTACAGGAGTTTTATTAGAATGCAAAGTTCCGCCTGAGAGAATGTCTCCTGATGAAAAAATGGAAGTGATAAAAAAACTTAATGATAAAGGGGTATTTTTACTTAAAGGCGGCGTAAGTGAAGTAGCTAAGCATTTAAAAGCATCAGAAGCAACTATCTATCGGTATTTAAACAAGGTAAAGTAAATGTGCCATTTACTTTACCTTGTTTTGTCCTATTAAGCGATCTAACTTAAAAAGGCTAAAATCAGCAGGGCTTATTATGCAAATTTATACCTCTTATTTAATTAGGGTTTTATAAAATACAATAACATTATAAGGTAAATCGATAGTTTGTATTGCTCTTTTTTCTAGGCTTAAGCGCGTTTCGTAAATAAGCGCGGTGCTGTTGTAAATAAAGCGACAAGTAAAGCCGCACATAATGCGAAAGAACCAATCATTGTAATACCGTTAAAGATAAAGGAATATAAAACAGCCGATTGTCCTTTTGGTGCATATTGTCCAAAGAAAATAAAGCCGGCAATGAAGTGCCAAAAATAACGAGCTAGGCTGCCAATAAACGCAGCGATAATGACATACATGATTGCTTTTGCTTTTTGTTTATTGACAATTGCTTGTTGAATTGGTGCATGAAATAAGCCGGCAAAACCAATAAAAGCAAAGGCGACGAAGTACTCAATAAACGCTTGCACCGGCGTAAAAATAGATGCATCCGCTGCGACAATTTGTAATAATCCCCAAACGAGACCACTTAAGAAACTTGCTTTAAATCCCCAACGGTAAGCAATAATAAAAATTGGAATCATAGCAAATGAGATAGAACCGCCTGTTGGAAGTTTAATAGAGAGCGGCAAAATGTCGATGACTAATGCAAATGCTGCGAGAATCGCTGCCTCTATCATTGCTTGTAAATTTGTGTTACGCATGTGAAAATCCCCCTACATCCAAGTTACAAAAGAAGAATCATGATCATAGGGGGATGAAGATATACAAATTGTAAAACACTACTTATGTATATACGTCTGCACAATTCCTACGTTAGCATTAACTAACAGGTTCAAAGGGTCGGAACAAAATGTTCCCTCTCAGCAACGCGGCTCCCCCTGTGACAACGAGATTCTTAGATTGTTAGTTTCATTGTAATGAAGTTAGAAAAGAATGGCAAACAAATTGTACATAACTTTGTTTCGTAACATAAAAACGCTGGAATTGTACGAAAATAGTAATAAATTCACATAGAATTGTATAGTCTTTACCAAAAAAAACATGATATAATTTTTTTGATAATAATTATCGTTATCTTTTGGGGGAATAATTTATGAACTTAGTTGATATGAGTATAGATGAAAAAGTACGTGTAAAAGATTTACAATCTCTTGATACATTATTAAAACGCCGCTTGGCTTCATTTGGATTTTCTGAAGGGTGTGAGCTTTGTGTAAAACAAAAGGCAATGTTTAATGGTCCGTGTACATTAGAATGTCGTGGGCAATTAATTTCTATTCGTCATTGTGATGCGAAAATGATAAAGGTGGAATTAGCGTGAACAAGGTTGCTTTACTAGGAAATCCGAATACGGGAAAAACATCATTGTTTAATGCGCTTACCGGTTCTTATGAATATGTTGGAAACTGGAGCGGAGTAACGGTAGAAAAAAAGGTTGGTAAGTTAAAAGGTAAGCAAGGAATGTTAATAGACTTACCAGGTATATACGATTTAAATCCTGTATCCCGTGATGAAGGGGTTGTTACGCAATTTTTATTAACAGAAGAATTTCACCATATGTTAAATATTGTAGACTCCTCTCAATTTGAACGTAATATGCATTTAACATTGCAATTATTAGAGTTTGGAAAACCACTTTCTATCGGTTTAAATATGATTGATGTGGCAAAACAACGCGGGATTACGATTGATGTCAAGAAGTTAGCTGAAATATTAGGTGTAACAGTTATTCCTGTTATAGCAAGAAGTGGGAAAGGTTGCGAGGAATTATTAGCTACTCTTCATGAAAGCGATAAGGCGGAGCAGAAACCGTTTATTCTTTCATACGGTAAAGCGGTAGAGACAGGAATCCAGCGAGTTATGGATAAATTGCAGCAGGAAAATGATGAGCATGCAAGGTGGCTTGCGCTGCAATTTTTAGGAAATAACGAAGTGGTAGAGAAAGAACTCGCCAAGTCGCATGTATATAATGAACTTGTAGCAATTCGCTCTGCATTAGAAGCAGAATTAGATGTTACGCTAGAGCAGCACATATACGGAGTACGTGCAGCGTATATTGAAAAGCTGAAAACAAGTGTGATTCGTCAAGAAAAAGAAGGAAGCATTCCTTTTTCGGAAAGAATTGATAAATTAATTACGCATAAAATTTTGGGACTTCCGATCTTTTTAGGAATCATGTTTTTAATTTTTCAGGTTACGTTTTCGTGGATTGGAACACCTTTATCTGATCAATTTGATGCATTTGTCGGCGGTCCATTTACGGATTGGGTAACAGCAGGACTTACGAATATTGGTGCGTCTGATTTCATTCGAGCACTCATTACAGATGGAATCATTGCAGGTGTTGGTGCGGTATTAGTATTCGTTCCGCAAATTTTCGCATTGTTCTTCTTCATTTCATTGCTAGAAGATTCCGGATATATGGCGCGTATTGCCGTTGTAATGGATCGTATTATGGAGTTTTTTGGACTAAACGGAAAAGCGTTTATTCCTATGATTATCGGTTTTGGCTGTAATGTACCAGGCGTTATGGCAGCGAGAACGATTGAACAGGAAAAAGAGAGGCTGCTTACGATTTTAGTGACACCGTTTATGTCATGTTCAGCCCGTTTACCTGTATATGCATTATTTGCAGGGGTCTTTTTCCCACATAGTCAAGCGATTGTTGTATTTTCTTTATATCTTATTGGTATTATCCTTGCATTACTTGTTACAAAAATTATGTCTGTTACAGTTTTAAAAGAAGAGAAGTCTATTTTTGTAATTGAACTTCCACCTTACCGTGTGCCGCAAGCAAAAACGTTATGGCGCAGTACGTGGGAAAAAGGAAAAGGATTTGTACGCAAGGCAGGTACATTTATCTTTGGTGGTTCTGTTGTGATTTGGTTATTAAACTATGCTGGGCCATCTGGGTTCGGTGTAGATATGGGTGATAGTTTCTTAGCAATGATTGGCGGATTATTTGCTCCAATTCTTGCACCGCTTGGTTTTGGAACATGGCAAGCAGCTGCATCTCTGTTAACAGGATTTTTAGCAAAAGAAGTTGTTGTTTCTACAATGGCAATTATTTATTCTGTGAAAGAAGATGTATTAGGAAACGTAATCGGTACGCATTTTACAACATTATCAGCATATGCGTTTATGTTCTTCATTTTATTATACGTACCATGTTTAGCAACAGTTGCGGTTATTCGCCGCGAAACAGGATCTGTAAAGTGGACGATTTTCTCTGTTGTGTATCCGCTTGTTGTTGCATACGTATTAACACTAGTTATATACCAAGTTGGATCCATGCTCGGATTCTAAAAGGAGATGTATCATAATGATAGTCAATATCGTAATTGGAGCTGTCATTTTTGGATATGCAGGATATACGTTAATTAACTTTGTAAAGAGAAGTAAAAAAGGGAAATGTGCAGCATGTTCCTTAAATAAATCGTGCCAGTCAAAAACTTGTATTCCTGATATGGAGCAAGTCGTGAATAAGTAGAAAAAAAGCTTTGCGAATTTCGCAAAGCTTTTTTTGGGGATTACTTTTTGATCTTAACAAGTTGTACAGCTTCTGTTTCTTTAGTAGTATCTTGGATTTTATCTTTAGGGTCCTTATCAAATTTCAGTACACCTACAGATTTCTCTTCACCATTTACTTTTCCATATGCAGCATCATCAACGATTGCAAACATATCTGCATAAGAACGAGCGTCACCGATGATTGTGTTGCCTTCATATTTTAATTTCGTTCCATCAATTGTCGCATTTTCTACTGTTTCTTTTGCAAATAATACACCTTGATCCGCTGTTACAGTTGGTAATTTATCAAGTGTTTATGTTTTAACCTCAGCTTTTGATTTCATTTTATAAGAATAATGTTCTTCAAACTATCGACTTAGCTTACATTAAGATTACAATGATGTAATTTAGTGAAAAGAGTTTAAAATGTGATAAAAGGGAGAGGATTTGGAGGAAATCAAAAGTAAGTGTATAGTATGTAGAAATGTTGTAATGGGAATGTCATATTATTGCTTGTATATTTAAAAAACAAGATGTAAGTGCATTTTATTTTTGATATAATGTACACATAGGTTTAAAGTGTGAATATTCTTACTGTAAAGGAAGATTTTTGGGTTTTCCAAGTACTGAATTTGAAATATGAAGCAATTTATTAGGAGGAATTAGAATGTCTGTATTTAAGCGCTTAAGAGATTTAACGATGTCAAATGTGTATGCATTAATTGAAAAAGCAGAAGATCCAGTTAAAATGACAGATCAGTATTTACGTGATATGCAAGAGGATGTACAAGAAGCGGAGAAAAGCGTAGCAGCACAAATTGCGCTTGAGAAAAAGTTTAAATTATTGTTTGAAGAGCAAGAAGCACTTGTAAAGAAACGTGAAGAACAAGCGCATATGGCTGTTCAAGCAAATAACATTGATCTTGCACGTCGTGCTTTAGAAGAAAAACAAAATGCAGAACAAAAAATGAATGAATATAAAGCAAGCTATGAGCAAAATAAAGCGGCTGCTGATAATCTTCGTGCGAAATTAGAGGAAATGCGTAAGCAATTAACAGAGTTAAGAAATAAACGTGAAACGCTTGTAGCGCGTGTGAACGCAGCAAAAGCACAAAAGAATATTAATCAGGCAATGTCTGGTTTTGATGCGAATACAGCAAAAGCAGGTTTAAGCCGTATGGAAGAAAAAGCTCTTCAATTAGAAGCTGAAGCAGAAGCGAGCGGAGAAATTTATAAAAAAGAAAAGTCATTAGATGAAGAATTTGCGAGTTTAAACAAAAACTCAGCTGTAGATGATGAATTAGCTCGTATTATGAAGCAGTATGAAAAATAATCTATATAAATACAAGTTGAAAAACTGACATAAAAAAAGCTTTCCTTTTAAGGCGGACGAGAGCAACTGCCCGTGCGTAGAAGCGGTCAGGGCCTTTTCCTGCCACGTGTAAAGTTTAAAACAAAAGGAAAAGGCAAGAGCAGGTCATGCTGTATGCTGCATAGCAGCGATGTATGTGTGAGGAATTTACAATGGATTTATAGAAAATAGGCAAGAGAACCGACATGTCATAGAAGGAAATCATGTCGGTTTTCTATTATTTTTTCAGAGGTGGTTTTTTAATGACAGGGATGAATATTTTAGCCATGCTTGTATGGACAGGCGCAAGCGCTATTCTTTTATTTCTATTGATGTGGATTGATTCATTTTTTACTAAATATAAAGATTTAGAAGAAATTAAAAAAGGGAATATGGCGGTTACGACACGCTTTGCTATGAAGTTGTTTGCACAAGGGTATATTTTATCGCAATCGATTACGAAATCAAACGATTTATGGCAAGCTTTACTTGCATCAGCAGTATCTTTTGTAATTTTATTATTTGTAGAAATGTTTGTTGAACTTATTTTGCGAAAAACAGTTCATTTAGATTTAGATGAGGGGACGAAGCAAGGATATGTGGCGCATGCTCTCTTAGCTGGTTCGTTACATATTGTCGGTGCCCTTATTTTAGCAGCATGTCTATAACGAGAAAAGGATGGGTAGGTCAATGAGCTTATTTAAACGTATTAAAAATATAATAAAAAGTCCGGAACCTGCTAAACCTGAGAAAACGGTACTCACGTTAGCACCTGGTGACATGATTGAAGTTTCATTAGTAATGTATGAAGTGATTGGAAAAACAAGCATGCACTCTCGAAATGAAATTGTTTTAACATTGCGAGATGGGAGAACCATTCGGTATTTAAAAATTGAAAATCGCGAAAACACTTATTATAAGCTGTATGCACCTATTGATGGACGGTTAGATTCTATCAATGAGGTTCCAACGACAATTGAAATGGACGATATAGGATATCATATGGAAGAGCAATATAATGGGCGTGTTGTTGTCATGGGGAAAACACCATTTGCAGCATCTGATGAACAATACGTATGGGAGTTCCAATCTGATAATCGAAAGCTGCTTCGTATTGAGTGGCAAGATGGACGTACAATGATGTATGAGGGAGAATCGATTCTTTCAGCTGATGTACAAATTATAAGAGCAACGTAAGGGGGGACGTAATCATGTCAAACCGATTGTTTTCCATGATTAAATCGTTTGCAATCCCTATACTTGCCATTGTTATGTTACTTGTAATTGCAGGTTTTGCCTTATCGGGATGCCAAAATGGAAAGTCGATTCAAGACCGTTACCCGTTAGAATCAGTTGCGAAAGACGGTAAGCAAGAATCTTATGTGTATCGAGCTGCTAATCAGACAGTTCCTCAAGTTGCAAAAGAATTAATGAATGAACAGGAACCAAAACAAGCGTCTAAAGAAGACGAAAATCAAATGTTCCTTGTGTATTCTGACAAAATTTATAATCTTCAAAAGGATAAAGAGAAACCGTCGGATACATTAATTGAAATCAGTAATAAAGAATTTGTTCGTCAAAATTATCAACCATCTTTCTTACAAGGGTATCTGTTAGCGAGTATACTAGACGATATATTTGATTCGCGGAAATCGTATCACGGAGATTACCGCGGGTATACAGATAGACAAAATCATAAACCGGTTATTACGCAACGACCACCGACAAAAGAAGAGAAGAAAACACCGCCGCCAATTACAAAGCAAGGTAAAGGCTCTATTATTAAAAGAAGTGATAAAGTAGAACAAAAACCATCTGTAGGTGATACGGGAAGTATTACGGAAAAAGGCACTCAGACTGTTCCGCCTTCTACGGAGAATAAAGGGAAAATTATAAAATCACCAGGTGGTTCTAGTGAATCCGATGTGCAGCCGAAATCATCGATAAAAAGCCCACCGAAAAATACATCACCTCCGAAAACAAAAGTTGGCGGTTCGGGGAAAGTTACGAAAAGAAGGTAAAGAAAAAAGCGCAAGAAGCATACCATTGCTTCTTGCGCTTTTCTTATGTGTTAGGAGAATAGAAAACTAATCGCTGAAAGGAGTACAGAGAATCCTAAGATAACTCCTACAACCTTAATATGACGTTTACGACCCATGACAACAATCGCAATATATTCTCGAATCATCGCGTTTGGCCAATCAGAAAAACCATCCCCGGATAGAGGATGGTTCATAATTTTTAGTGATACCCTTTTGCAGAGTCTTTATGAATTTTCTCTTTAAAGATTGTGTAGCTCCATAATTGATAGCCAATAACGATTGGTACCATTACCATTGCGACAAAGAACATAATTTTTAAGTTTAATTCACTACCAGCTGCTTGGAATAATGTTGTGCTGTATGCATCATTAATACGAGATGGCAGCATTCTTGGGTACATACCAGCAAAACCAGTTGCCATAAACGTAGCGATTGTTAAGCAAACAAATGTGAAGGCTAAGCCAATTTTACGTTTGAACACCATTGTCATTGCGATAACACTTAGTAACATCGCAAGTGCTGGAATTAAGAATAGTACAGGATATTCCGTAAAGTTTTGGAATAAGTTTGTACGATTTGCTGTTGCAACGTAGAAGATAGCTAGAATGATTGCTGCTGCCATTGAAAATGGTTTCGCAATTTTATAAGCACGATCTGATACTTCACCAGTCGTTTTAATCATAATCCAAAGAGCACCGGATACGACGAAGATTGCCGTGAAGAACAGGCCGCCTAAAATGCCGTAAGGGTGTAATAAGCTAAGTAAATTTCCTTCATAGCCATGTTTACCGATTTGTAGTCCGTAGTAAAGGTTAGCGAATGTAACGCCGAATAAGAAAGCAATTAAGAAACTGCCAACGGTATATGTCCATTTACAAACAGTTTGCCAAACTGGTGAATCATCTTTATGCATGAATTCTAGTCCTGCTGCACGGGCAAACAGAGCGAGTAATACTAAGAATAACGGTGTGTATAAGTAACTGAACATGTTTGCATATGTGATTGGGAAAGCAGCGAATGTTGCTCCCCCAGCTGTAATTAACCATACTTCGTTTCCACCCCAGAACGGTCCAATTGCTTCTTGCAGCTGATTGCGTTCTTGGCGATCTTTCGTAACGAATGGGAAAATCATTCCGTTACCAAGTGCATAGCCATCCAGAATAAAGTAAACTGTCCAAATCACACCCCATAAGCCGAACCAAATAATTGCAAGTGTATCATGAGACATGAGCGACACCTCCCTCTGTAGTCTCTTCTAATGCTTCAGGTCCTTTTTTCGCAAATTTTAACATAAGGTATACATCAGCAATTAATAGTAAAGTGTAGAATAATACTAAGCTAATTAAAGAGAACCAAATTTGCGGTACAGAAATTGGTGAAACTGATTCTGCTGTTCGCATTAGTTTGTATACTGTCCAAGGTTGACGTCCCGCTTCTGCAACAATCCAACCAGCGTTAATTGCTACATATGGAAGTAATACAGACCACATTGTAAGTTTTAAGAAACGTTTTGAGTTTTCTAGTTTTCCTTTGCGGCTTAAATAGAAGCCAAACCATGTAAGTGCCATAAAGAATGTGCCAAGTGCAACCATTAAACGGAAGCTATAATAAACAAGATTTACGTTTGGACGCTCGTCCTTCGGAATATCTTTTAAACCGACAATTTTTCCATCAAATGAGTTTGTATAGAAGAAGCTGCCGAGTTTTGGAATTGTTAATGCTTCGAAGTTTTTCTCATTTTTCACATCAGGAATTTGAATAATTGAGAAACCTTTTCCTTCCCCAGTGTCCCAAACAGCTTCCATTGCTGCACCTTTTGCAGGTTGCATTTTCGCTGCGAAAGCACCGGATTCGTGACCGATGAATGGTGTTGCAGTTGCTGCAAATAAACCAAATATTAAACCGAACTTAAATGATTTTTTAAAGAATTCAACGTCATTTTTACGTAGTAAGTGATATGCACTAATTGCCATAACGAAGAATGCACCAACGATATAACAACCAACAACAGTATGGAAGAATATATGCCATGCATATGGATTTGTAACCAGTGCCCAAAAGTCATTTAATTCAGCGCGGCCATTGCGGACTACGTAGCCAACTGGGTTTTGCATGAATCCGTTCGCTGTGATGATCCAAAGTGCGGAAATATTTGTTCCAATTGCGACCATCCACATAGAGAAAGCACGGAACTTTGGTGAAATTTTATCTTTACCGAACAACCAAATTCCCATGAAAGTAGATTCTAAGAAGAAGGCAACAAGTGCTTCTATCGCTAACGGAGATCCGAAAATATCTCCCATATATTTCGAGTACTCAGACCAGTTTGTCCCAAACTGGAATTCCATCGTAATCCCGGTAATGATCCCCATTACGAAGTTAATAGTAAATAACTTACCCCAGAAATTTGCCATTTTTCGATATGTTGGATTTAATGTGCGTGCATATTGCGTTTCCATAAACGCTACTAAAATAACAAGTCCGAGTGTTAACGGTACAAATAAGAAATGATAAAAGATTGTAATTGCAAATTGAAAACGACTCAGTAACAGAACGTCGGACATAATAAAGCTCACTCCCTCTTTTCATTATCTACATTTAGTTTATAGTGAAAAGGTGAGCGAAGTACGATGTAGTTGTTACAGAACTGTGTGGAAATTATGGAAGAATTATGACTGTTGTCTGAAAAATTGTATTCTTAAGATAAAGCAATACATTTCTTGTTTTTTTTGTTCTTTGGTAAACTTGCATTGTAGGTACATAAAGAAAAAGGGGGATTGACTATGAAAGCTCTAGAAGAGATTTTGCAATATAATAAGGAATTTGTTGAAAGTAAAAAATATGAAGAATACGAAACGGGTAAATTTCCAAATAAAAAAATGGTAATTATTTCATGTATGGATACGCGTCTCGTCGAACTATTGCCAAAAGCGATGAACATGCGTAATGGTGATGTGAAAATTATTAAAGTAGCTGGCGCTGTTATTTCACATCCATTTGGAAGTATTATGCGCAGTATTTTAGTTGCGATTTATGAACTTGGTGCAGATGAAGTGTGTGTAATTGGTCACCACGATTGCGGTATGGCAAAAATTCAAGCGAGCAGCACAATTGAAAAGATGAAAGAGCGCGGTGTTTCAGAAGAGAAACTAGACACACTTCGTTATTCTGGAATCGATTTAGAGAAGTTTTTACGTGGATTCTCAAGTGTAGAAGAAAGCGTAGAGCATAGTGTTTCTATACTTCATAATCATCCGCTTATGCCAACAGAAGTTCCTGTACATGGACTTGTTATTCATCCGGACACAGGAAAGTTAGATATTGTTGTGAATGGTTACGAAGGTTAATTCTTTTTTTGTTTCTTCTCTGGGACAGGATCGAATCCCCCTGGATGAAATGGGTGGCATTTCAAAATGCGTTTCACTGTCAGCCAACTTCCCTTTAATGCACCATGAGTTTGAATAGCTTCAAGCCCATAGTGAGAACATGTTGGATGGAAGCGGCACGTCGGCGGTGTCATTGGAGAAATAAACTTTTGGTAAAAGCGGATGATACCGATGAAAATGCGTTTCATAATAAGCTCCTTTCCGGCATATGCTGTAAGTATTATAGCACGGTCTGTACATAATACTTTACTAATTTGTAATTCCGTTATATCATATTGGATATATAGGGATTAAAAATGAAAGCGGGAGAGATGAATATGCCATCAGTAGAAAGCTTTGAATTAGATCATACAATTGTAAAAGCGCCTTATGTAAGACATTGCGGCGTTCATCAAGTAGGCAGCGACGGTATCGTAAATAAATTTGATATTCGTTTTTGCCAACCAAATAAACAAGCGATGAAGCCAGATGTCATTCATACGCTAGAGCACTTATTAGCATTTAACTTACGTAAATATATCGATCGTTATCCACACTTTGATATTATTGACATTTCGCCAATGGGCTGCCAAACAGGATATTATCTTGTCGTAAGCGGTACGCCAACAGTACGCGAAGTCATCGATTTATTAGAGTTAACACTGCAAGACGCAGTGAAAATTACCGAAATTCCTGCGGCAAACGAAACGCAGTGCGGTCAAGCGAAACTTCATGACTTAGAAGGTGCAAAACGCTTAATGAATTTCTGGTTAAGCCAAGATAAAGACGAACTTGAGAAAGTATTTGGATAATATGTGGGAAAGCTGCCTGGGAAAGGCAGCTTTTTTATTAGTAAACGTATGTTTAATTTTGTCGAATCGCCGGTATAAAGTAGTGAGAATATTACCGGAACATTTTTATGAGGGCGACAAAGGATATAAAGATAGCACCACAAATGAGCAAAATCCCCATTAATTTGCGCTGCTCTTTTATCTCAGAAATCCCCCATGTTAAGAAGGTAAGACTTAGGAATATTTGTATATAAAAAAGCAACTGATCTCCTTCATGAGAAAAGGAATAAATAACTAAAATTAAAACAATTGTACTGAATAGAATGCGAAGTACCCTTAGCATCGTAGTCCCCCTTATCACTTTTTGTGGTCGTTGCACTCATATAGTGTTTTGTTTAGCGAAAGAACTGTGAGAGCGGTACATATAACGTAAATGCGCCAGTAAGAAACAGGAAAATCCCAGCAGCTGTTTGTTGTTTTTGAAATTCCGCAATACTAGAAATGAAACACATGAGTCCTAAAGAGATGAGCATATAAGGTAAAATGAATGGAATGTTATCTGTAAAAAATCCGAATGCTCCTAAAAGTAGCGTGATGATGGGAAAAGTAATCCGTAATATTTTGAGCATGTTATTTCTCCTTTACATTTTCTTCTTGATACGGATTATCCTCGACAGAATCTACTGAATGTTTATAGGAATATCCTTTATTAATTGTTAGTACTGAGAGCAATAGCACAACAATGACTACAATGATTGATATAATTAATATCTTCACCATAGAAAGACCTCCTTTTTCTTTATTTTATCATCGCAGATACCTCTCTTTACATATTTTTGTAAAAAATGAAAACAATAGAAAGTAAAGTAGGTGAAAGAAGGGGCGTTCTATGGATAAAAAGACATACTATATTTCAGTTGCAAATGGCGAAATTTCACAAGTGAAAACGGCCAATACATATAGTTTTACGATTGAAGCGACGGATGAGGAAATTTTGAGGCTGCGAGAGTACTTTGATAATGCGTATCGTGAAGATCTTGGGACGTTTGTACGTTCGCATGTGCCGTTTGTAGAATATCATCATGATTCCAATAATGATCGGTATGATGCACAGCTGCAAAAAGCGTATCGAATGATTTACGAGCTTGGGGACAATGAGGCGAAAGAGTTAATTGCACAGATGGGTATTATCGATGGGTTATGATAGGATAAGATTAGTCATACTAGTCAGAATGTGCTACAATTTATGGTAAGAAATTTGTAACCATCAATAGGGGAGTAGGGCATGTACACATTTAAAGATTACTATCATAACACTGTACAATTATCGTTTGAACGTTACCCATTTTCTCCTGAGCCAAAGCATGTGTGGGTTGTGTGCCGGTACGGGGATCAATGGTTATTAACCCATCATTTGCGCCGTGGTCTTGAATTTCCAGGTGGAAAGGTAGAAGAGGGAGAAACACCGGAAGAAGCAGCAGCTCGTGAAGTTCACGAAGAAACGGGCGGTATTGTGTCGAGTTTAACGTATATCGGACAATATAAAGTATCCGGAAAAGACAAAATAATCATTAAAAACATTTATTTCGCAACAATTAGTGCCGTAGAACAACATACGCACTATGAAGAAACGAAGGGATCTGTATTATTAACACATATTCCAGAGGACATTAAAGAAAATAGACGCTTCAGTTTCATTATGCGTGATGACGTACTAGCGCGCACAATGCAGCATATAGAAGAAATCGGCTGTTTTACAAAGTAGAGCAACCGATTTCTTTTTTATTTTACAGAAGTAGGTCTGTTAGTACGGGATAAACAGTTGCAGCGAACGACGTCGTCTATAAATCCATTTCATTTTTTCGACATATAAGCCGCTGCTATGTAGCATTTCTCCTTTTGTTTTAAACCTCACATGTGGCAGAAAAAAATCTGACCACTTCTATGTATGGCCAGATCCTCTCGCCCACCCTAAAAAGAAAAGGTTTTTATCAACTTGTATGTATATAGTTGATTCGTATTATTGTATCTTTTGCCAAAATTGATTATGATTTCAATGACATAATAGAGTGCAAGGAGGACGTTATGAGGAAACACTATATTCATTTTTTATTTTTGCTCCTATTTATTTGCATAATTAGTAGCTGTAGTAAAGCAAATAATGTTGTAAAAGAAGTATGTAAAACAAAGGAAGAGTGTTTAAAAACCGGGGATGCATTCCTTAGTAAGATTAATAAAAACATGCAGGGAATCTCTGAACTAGAAACATATACAGAAGTAGAAAATAAAGACGAAATAACAGCGTACGAAGAACAAAGAAAAGATGACGAACGTTACTTCTTTTTAGCATCTTATTATATTGATAACAATGAATTAGTAGATCCGTATTTTGAAAAGCTAGATAAAAAAAGATTACAGAAAGTTTTTGCTGATGATAAAGAGGCGAGGGAAGAAATTAGCGCATTTCATGAAGACACGGATTATCACCAAATATTATGGGATATGTACAGTGTTTTAATTCCAGCAAAATATAGAGAGAATATAAAGGAATTTGATATTGTATCGGATGGATATGATAATGTCGTTGCTCATGTGATGCAAAATGAAGATAATCCTGAGGACTGGATATTAAGCTTAGATGCACTAGATTCCAGCATTAATATAAACGAAGTGGTGAAAACGTTAATTCATGAAACTGCTCACGTTGTAACGTTAAACAAAACGCAAATCCCTGTAGATAAAAAGTATGTAAAAGCCGTTACAGAAGAAAAAGATATCTCCGCATATGAATCGAAATGTACGACGCTGTTTTTAACAGAAGGCTGCACAAAGAAAGAGTCGTATGTGAATCAATTTTATGAGCAGTTTTGGAAACCGCTTGAAAGTGAATGGAAAGAGAAGAAAGTAGAAACAGATATAGAAGCGCAAATGCAGTTTTTTGAAGAGCATGAAGACAAATTTGTTTCTGAATATGCAACAACGAACGTCGCAGAAGATATTGCCGATACATTTACAGCATTCATTTTACAAGATTCTCACAAGGTGAAAGAATCAAAAGAAGTAAAGTATCAAAAAATTGCTTTCTTTTATCAATTCCCAGAGCTTGTGAAGATGAGAGCGGAAGTGTTAGCAGGGTTACAGGAAATTTCTGAGGAAGTGGAAGAAGCGTAGAATGAAAAAATGAGATAAAGTCATGATATAAAGAGGGTGAGAATGCATCAGTTATGAATAATAGTGTAACGAATCTATTAAAAAATAAATTTATTTTAATAGTATTTATATTAATCATATCTTTTCATTGGACTAATTTGGGAATATTTTTGTTAACTATATTTGGTGTTTCTATGTTTTTAGACGCTCCAAACGCTGAGTTTCCACCTATAGTAATGTTACAGCTATATCCTCCTTTGATTGGTTTCTTATGTTTATTTATATCTATTCTTTTCTGTTATTTTTATCAAAAGTTTGCCCCAGAATCGCAATGGAAAAAGCAAATAGTTCAAGGGATTTTTCTTGTTTTTGCACTTATCATTCCTGCATGCTTAGGTGCATTTAAAATACCACTTGTGGGAATGTTAATGAAATGGTAATGAGTGAGTATCTCTGTTGATTTGATGTGGAAAAAGCAAATTATCCTAATTAATTAATAATAAGGAAAAAAACGTAAAATTATCCCTAAATCTGTTATACTGTAATATAGTAAAGGTTTGTAGTTTTAAGACTTTGCGAAAAAATGTTTTGTATAAGTGTTGTTGTTTATTAAGTGATTTTTAAGAACACATTTTTAAGTCGATCTTATTGGGTTTAAGACAATTTATAATATATTGCTAAACTAGAATGTACAAGAGAAAAGGAGAGTATAATATGGATCAACAATCAGCGGGGTTTTGGAGAAGGCTTGGGGCTAACATTTTGGATGCACTTATATTTCTTCCGTTTTATTTGATTTTCAGGCTTCTAAACATGTCCGAAGATATAGTAGAGGGGACATTGAATATTTTAGAAGTGTTATATACCCTAATTGTTCCTGTCGTATGGATAGGGTATACGGTGGGTAAGAAAGCTGTAGGAGTTCGAATTGTACGTATTGATGGACAGGAAATTACGATTTGGACTACGTTAAAACGTTACCTATTAGCTGGAATGGTATATGGAATTACGCTTGGAATTGCTATTATCGTAAGTGCATTTATGGTGGCACTGCGAGAAGATAAACGTTCTATTCACGATTTCATTGCAGGAACACAAGTTATTCATGGCTAATAAGAAAAGCAACCTAGTTAACTTAGGTTGCTTTTTTCGTGTGCGTAATGAACTTTTCAAATGCTGCGACAAGCACATACATAAGCGTGGCGAGAATACATGTAAGAAGGACACTCAGCAAGACGAGTGTAAAGTTAAAGACTTGAAAACCGTAGCTAATTAAATAGCCGAGCCCTTCTTTTGAAATGAGCAGTTCACCGAAAATAACCCCGACCCAAGAGAGACCGACATTTACTTTTAATGTGGAAATAATTGCTGGGAACGATGCTGGTAAAATCACTTGTTTATAGCATTGCCATTTGTTTGCGCCAAAGGTTTGCATGACTTTCAAATAATTGGCGTCTACTTCTTGAAAAGCGCTATAAATGACAAGGATTGTAACGATGATGGAAATGATAACACCCATCGCTACGGCAGATGAAATATTTGGCCCGAAGATGACGATAATAATGGGTCCGAGCGCTACTTTTGGCATTGCGTTTAAGACGACAAGGTACGGATCGAGTACACGAGCAATGAATGGGCTCCACCATAAAAAGGTTGCGATGCACGTACCGAGAAGTGTTCCAAGGATAAAACCGAGACACGTTTCAAGGAGCGTTGTATATATGTGCGGCCAAAGGGAATGATCTTGCCATTTTGTGATGAGTAAATGAAAGATGCTAGAAGGTGAGCTAAATAGTAATGGATCAATCCACTCGTTTCGGCTAGCGATTTCCCATAATGCGAAAAAGAGAATGAGCATGAGCAGCTGCAATGTTCGAACGGCAAATGTCCGCTTCGTTTCACGTTTTTGAAAGTCTTGATGAAATTCTTTTATCTTATCCAAGTCGTTCCAACTCCTTCCATATTATCTGGAAGAATGAAGGGAAATCACGGTGCTGACGTGCTTCAAACGGCGAGAGGGAGCGAATGGTTTCTGGAACCGAAAACACTTTGGCAATGCGACCTGGCTTTGCTTGTAACAAGTAAATGCGATCGCTCATCGCAATTGCCTCTTCAATGTCATGTGTAACGAGGAGCGATGTTTTCTTATATTCTTTTAAAATAGAAAAAACGAGTTCTTCTAATTTTAATTTTGTTTGATAATCAAGTGCAGAGAACGGTTCGTCTAGTAATAATATTTTCGGGTTTGTTACAAGCGTCCGGACGAGAGCAGCGCGCTGGCGCATTCCGCCTGATAACTCACGTGGATATTGCTTCTCAACACCTTGCAGGCCAACTTGTTCTAATAGTTGCAAGGCATGTTGCTTCGTCTTTGAAGATAATGTTTTCGTAATCTGTAAGCCGACGAAGACATTATCTTCAATTGTTTTCCACGGAAACAAGTAATCTTGCTGGAGCATATAACCGATGGAGGACGTTGGTTTTGTGATGCATTCACCATCTAGAAAGACACTCCCTTTCATTGGCTTCAGTAAGCCTGAAATGATAGAAAGTAATGTAGTTTTGCCGCAGCCGCTTGGACCGAGGAAGGAGATAAATTCTCCTTCCTCGATTGTTAAGGAAATATTCGATAAAACGAGGCTGGCATTTTCTTTTGAGAAGAAGCAATGAGATACGTTAGAAAGCTGGAGAAGGTTCATTGTCTGCTCCACTATTTCTTAATAACGCTTTCTGCAATGGATGTGTTTACTAACTCTTTATGTTGCACTTCTTTCGGTAATTCGCCAGCTTCTTTCATAATGCTTTGTAGTTGTTTCCATTCTGCCTCGTCTAACAATGGATTCGTTGCGTATGAATGTTGTTGTTTATAACGATCAATGACTTTTACCATAATATCTTTTGACGTATCTTTAAAGCGTGGTTCAACAGCTTTTGTAATTTCTTCTGGGCTATGTGTATCGACCCATTGCTGTGCTTTATAAATAGCACGTGTAAATTTTTCGGCAACCCTTTTATCTTTCTTTAAGAAGCTTTCTTTTGCCATAAAGGTTGTATACGGAACAGTTCCAGATTCAACGCCAAAGGAAGCAACGATATAACCTTTCCCTTCTTTCTCGAAAATGCTAGCAGTCGGTTCAAAGAGCTGTACGAAATCACCAGTGCCAGACGCAAAGGCATTCGCGATATTCGCAAATTCGATATTTTGAATTAAATTTGTATCTTTGTGCGGGTCAATTCCATGCTTTTTCAGTACGTATTCCCCAACCATTTGTGGCATCCCGCCTTTACGCTGACCGAGGAAAGTTGCGCCTTTCACATCATTCCAGTTAAAAGAATCCAACTTTTTGCGAGAAACGAGAAATGTTCCATCTGTTTGTGTTAATTGTGCAAAGTTAATTGCCGGATCTTTTGCCCCTTGCGCATGAACATAAATAGACGTTTCTGAACCGACAAGCGCGATATCAATGCCATTTGATAATAAAGCTGTCATCGTTTTATCGCCGCCAGCAGTTGTTTGCAGATCAACTTCGAGTCCTTCATCTTTAAAAAATCCTTTTTCCATCGCGACATATAACGGAGCATAAAATAATGAATGTGTCACCTCACCAACGCGCACTTTCTCTACCTTTGCACTTTCTTCTTTTTTATTACATGCAATAAATGTAAAGGCAGTAAGAAAAACAATTAAAAAACACGCTAGAATTTTTCGCAATGTATGACACCTCCCAAAATACATTTACTTTAATGTATGTGGGTAAATGCCTATATGTGAGTGGACAGAGGAGGAATTTTTTGAAATAGGAAAGAAGTGAAAGGTAAGAGGGAGCTAACAAAGAAATAAGGAGGATTTCTATGATTGATTTTCTTTTTTTCTTTTTAATATTGGCTACCGGTTTCACAGTACTACAATTTCTGATTCATAGGTATGCAATGAAAAGCATTCAAAAGTATAAGGAAGGAAATTTTATTCATACGTTGTTAGAGATGCATGTGAAGAAGGGACCAAGATTAGATTTCAGTGATTATTCACTCATTTTTATCGTGTGTGTACTGTGGAAATTTTGGATTTTTTTGTCATAAAAATGAAAGTGTCACTTTGTTAAAAGAGATAAAGGAAATGTACACGGAAAAGAAGAGAAGAGGTATATAACATGAACGCAAAAGTCAAAGAAGCAATGCAGTATTTTAGAGGAAAAGAAGAAAGCTGTGTAAAGCTCTCTAGCGGATTTCAAAATGAAGTATATGAATATACATTGCAAGATTTACAGTACCGGATTGAACGTGAAATTCCATATACAAATGTAGACTTTTTGACGTTTGTTTAAGAAGTGTTTTTTTTTAACCCTGTTTAGTAGCAGGGTTCTTTTTGTGCATAAAAAAATACAGCAATCGTTACAATAAAGTACATACAAAGATTATGGAGGATAAACGTGGAAACGAAAGCGATTATAGCACTAGGGATTTTCTTGATTACATACGCTGGGATTATTTCGGAAAAAATCCACCGTACGCTTATTGCTATGTTAGGTGGAATCATGATGGTGGTCTTTGGGGTTATCGATCAAAAAACAGCTATTCATCATATTGATTTTAATACAATTGGTTTGTTAGTTGGGATGATGATTATTGTATCGATTACTGCTCAGACAGGTGTATTTGGATACATTGCTATATGGGCTGCGAAAAAGGTGAAAGGAAATCCAATTCGACTTCTCTTTGTGCTCGGACTGATTACTGCCCTCGCATCCGCTTTTTTAGATAATGTCACGACAGTTTTACTCATCGTTCCAGTTACATTAAGCATCACATCGCAACTAAAGGTAAATCCTACTCCTTATTTAATTACCCAAATTTTCGCTTCGAATATCGGCGGTACTGCCACCATGATTGGAGATCCGCCCAATATTATGATTGGTAGTGCTGTAAAAGAACTAACATTTCTTGCGTTCATGAATAATTTAACATTTATTAGCTTTGTTATTTTATTAGTGTCTCTTGTTATATTTACTCTCATTTATAGAAAAAAGCTAAAAACAACTCCTGATTTAATAAACGAATTACTGAACAAGGATGAAAGAAACGAGATTAAAGATGCAAAGCTGTTAAAAAAGTGTTTCTTTGTGATTGCAGTGACAATTGGCGGTTTTTTTCTTCATCAATTTATTCATATTGAAACGGCTACAATCGCCTTATTTGGAGCTTTTCTCCTGTTGCTGATGACCGGTGACAAGTATTTAGATAGGACATTAGAAAAAGTTGAATGGACAATTCTTTTCTTTTTTATCGGTTTATTCGTTATAGTTGGTGGATTGGTGGAAACAGGACTTATAGCAATGGTAGCAAAAAAAGCTATGGCTCTAACCGGCGGAGAGGTGAAAATGACAACGCTCTTAATTTTATGGATGAGTGCGATTGTTTCTGCTTTTGTGGATAATATTCCATTTGTAGCAACAATGATTCCTATGATAAAAGAAATGGGTTCAATTGGAATAACGAATTTAGAGCCCTTATGGTGGAGTTTGTCGCTAGGGGCGTGTTTAGGTGGTAATGGAACTCTGATTGGAGCAAGTGCCAATTTAGTAGTAGCTGGGTTAGCGGCAAAACAAGGTCATCATATCTCTTTTATGAAATATTTAATAGTTGGCTTTCCTGTGATGATTATCTCCATTATCTTATCAACTATTTACATATATGTTAGGTATTTAATGTGAAGAAAGAATAAAAGAGCAGTTTTCCTTAAAAAAATGTATAGGAGAAACAACTATGAAGAACAAACAAAAAATAATTTATATGGATCCTCCGAAAACGTTAGTAGCAGGATTTGCTTTCATTATTTTCATCGGTTCGCTCCTGTTAACTCTTCCGGTTGCAACAACAGATGGTCAAGGTCTTCCTTGGTTAAATGCATTGTTTACAGCTACGTCTGCTACATGTGTAACTGGGCTTGTCGTAGTGGATACCGGAACAACCTTCACTTTGTTTGGCCAACTCGTTATATTGTTTCTTATTCAAGTAGGCGGTTTAGGATTTATGACGTTTGCTATCTTTTTTGCTGTTTTGTTAGGAAAAAGGATTTCTTTGAAAGAACGGCTGTTATTACAAGAGGCGTTGAACTATTTATCCATTTCCGGTATTGTCCGTTTGGCAAAGAGAATTCTTATTTTTACAGTCGTGATTGAATTGATTGGCGCGATTTTACTAGCGATTCGTTTTGCGTTTGATATGCCGCTTTCTAAGGCTATGTATTACGGGATATTCCATTCCGTTTCAAATTTTAATAACGCAGGATTCGATATAATGGGAGAGTTTAAAAGCTTAACTGAGTATGTAGAAGATCCAATTGTTACATTGGTAGTTTGTGCGTTGATTACATTAGGCGGTATTGGTTTTATTGTTATGAATGAGGTATATGAATATAGACAAATTGGGCGCTTTTCCTTACATACGAAGGTCGTTCTTTTTACAAGCTCCCTGCTAGTAATAGGAGGAACGATTCTTATTTTCTTGTTGGAATTTCATAATCCAAAAACGTTACAACCGTTATCCATGTTTGGTAAATGGTTAGCTTCTTTGTTTCAAGCTATCACACCAAGAACAGCTGGGGCAAATACGCTAAGTATTTCAGATTTACACCATTCAACCCTTTTTATTATGATTATTCTCATGTATATCGGGGCTTCTCCCGGATCTACGGGTGGAGGAATCAAAACAACTACATTTGCAATCCTTTTAGGGGCAGTACGTTCGCAAATAAAAGGAAAAGAAGACGTGATCTTTTTTCGAAAAAGAATTGCATACGATACAATTTATAAATCACTTACCGTTATGTTAGCTGGGCTGTCTATCGTTATAATCGCTGCCATGCTGCTAACAATAACAGAGCCAGGAAAAGATTTTTTAATGATTCTCTTTGAAGCAACTTCTGCTTTTGGAACGGTAGGTCTCTCTATGGGACTGACCCCTGAATTATCTCCTCTTGGAAAAATTATCATTACTTTAACGATGTTTGCAGGAAGAGTAGGACCATTGACCATCGCTTTTGCCGTTACACTGCGAAGAAATTCAGATCCGTTCAGTTATCCGAAAGGAAAAATTATGATTGGTTAGGTGTTCATTCATCCTTAGAGGAGCGATAGGAATATGAAAAAACAATACGCAGTCATTGGACTCGGAAGGTTTGGTTCAAGTATTGTAAATACATTAGTCGAAGCAGGACATGAAGTATTGGCAATAGATAGCAAGGAAAAACGTGTAAATGAGCTTGAGGATGCTGCTACCCATGCTGTGATCGCTGATGCGACAGATGAAGAGGCATTAAAAGCAATCGGCATTCGGAACATTGATACAGTCATTGTCGCAATTGGAAATGACATTCAAGCAAGTATTTTAACGGTTTTAGTACTAAAAGAATTAGGAGTAAACAAAGTTGTAGTCAAGGCGCTTAATAAACGACACGGCCAAGTGTTAGAGAAGGTAGGCGCGGACTGGGTCGTATTTCCTGAGTGGGACATGGGAGAACGTGTAGCACATCAGCTTATGCTACCGAATGTTCTTAATTTTATTGAACTCGCCAAGGATTATAATATTGAAGAAATTAAAGTCCCTCCTAACATGTCAGGGAAAAGTCTGAAAGAGCTGGATATTCGAGCAAAATTAAATTTAAATGTCATTGCCATTAAAAGTAAGGGCAGAATCAATATTTCTCCTTCCCCAGATGAAGTTGTGCAAGAGGGAGATGGTTTAGTTATGATTGGAGAAAAGATAAATTTGCATCGTTTTGCAGACTTTGAATAAGCAGTAAGCTTGAAAAAGATGTAACCGACAAAAAAAACCTTTCCTGCCACATGCAATGTTTAAAACAAAAGGAGAAAGCAAGTAGCGGTGTGTAGGATTTTTAAATCATGTTCTGTTAGGTTGATAGGCATGGGGTATCTCATGCTCCTTAGCTTGATGGCGATGTTTCCGTACCCCTTCATGCTCTATATAAACGAAAACGAAGTTTGCAACAACCAAACTTCGTTTTTTCGACGTAAAGTATAATAAATTACAACAATTTTTTCTGTCTAAATTTTCGGGTTCAGTTCATTATATTTTCTACTTTGTCTTTATATACAATGTATTCTTTCCCATCCACTACTGCTACCACCGCAAATTCATCTTTTGGATTGAATGAAAGCCAGTCAGCCCACATGCTTGTATTTGGTCCTCCACTCCACATGTTATGAACAGTGTTTTTAGTTAAATTCATAACTTTATAAGACGCATTTGGTGCATTTGTTCCAGTCTTTATTTCAAATGTGTATGCGTTATGAATTTTTTTATAAAAGTAGAAAACGTTTGATGGACGAAGCTGATTCATGAGATCCTGTTCTTTTTTCTCTGCAATTTTCATCCCTTCTTGTAATGTGACAACATCTGTTCTTAATGTTTTCCAACTGTCTTTAGCTGAATTCAAGTTAGGGGTTAAGAATTTATATCTATTTTGATCAGCTTTTTGAGCTGCTTTATCAATATGTCCCAGTACGCCCGAATATTGAGAGTCTAAATCATCCCATTGCGTGGACATATAAGTAAGAGCAGTAATAGCATTATCAATCGTACTATGCATATCACTAATATTATGAAACGCAACTCCAACTACACGATTTAATGTTATTTTATAATCTACAGTCTTACGTAATTCTGTTAATGTAGGCTCTAATCGGCCTAAATTATCTCTTGCTGTACCTATCATTATACCACCAGAAATCAACGTGGGAATAAAAGGGATTTTCACCATTGTTAATCCATCAGATTCTAATTTTTTATAATAGTTTACTTGTCCTAAAACTTCATCTAAACGCTTTTGGTCAGTTTCCACATCAGCACCTTGGTTTTTTAAAATCGATTGCAAGGTCTCTTTATGGCTTCCAAATGCTCTGACATCTTCTCCAATATCGTTTTTTAATTTAGTTAATTCTTCTATTAATGCTTTTGCAGACTTTTGATTTTGTTGAATTTCCCCCCGTAAATCTGTAATCCCTGTTTTTAAAGCATCTCCATTCCCTGTATTAATCGCCTCTACTAATGTTCCGTAGTAATTTTCAAATTTTGTATCGTATTCAATAATGTCTGTCCATGTATCTAAAAGTTGTTTTTTTACTTTCGTATTCCATGTAACAGCATGTGCTCTTGCGTTCTTTTGATCTTGTACAATTTTAATAGGTAAATCTGCATACCCATTAATAGTAATTCCTTCAAAACTCACATCTGGATTATGAATTAACAAATACGAATACTCATTCATAGATTTTGCAAATACCCCAGCATCTTGCAAAGCTTTTTTCATCTGTTCTTCATTTGCTGAAAGAGACATATCTCCATTGTTAGTTTGTTCAATTTCACTTGCAAAAGTTGCTACTGGTGTGACTGCATAAGTTGTTGTTATAGTTAAAAACGTCGATACAGCGAGTAGTTTGTAAGGGAGTTTTTTCATCATTTCATATTCCTCCTATATAGGTTTTGATTGTAAGTTCTATTCTTCTTTTGAAGCGCTGTCTTTCGAAATGAATTCTGCATCTTTATGAATATCATTCCAACTTTGTTTAGTAGTGTTTAAATCATCAAATATTACAGAGAATTTATGTTCTTGCATAGAGGCGATATGATTAAGTAAATCTTTATAATTGGCTCCCATTGTTGTTGAATATTTGTTAGAATGTTAAGCTTAAGAAACTCTCGTTATTATGTACTTTCATAGAATGTAAGGACCTTATGCCCTCATTTAAACATTATGTTTTTAAGAAGTAAATAATAAAATTTCACCATATATATTATTAAATTTATATATTGTATATTACGGTAAAGAAAAACATTATAGCTAAAAAATGAAATACTATGAATCACTTTACTAGGTGAAGTAATTATAATCTGATAATTAAATCAAAAATATAATAATGTTCATTTATCCATATGAATTATTTGATAAAAAATGTTTTTAATATAATTAAATAGTGCTTTGTATGTTGATTTACTTTATTTAGGAAATGCAAAATTGCATATAAATAGGGCCATATCAACGATACATAATCCAAAATATTATTATCCTATGAATAGTAATTATATTTCGCGTAAACATTACAGGGGAAAGTTTCTTCTATAGGGAATGAGATGAGATATGCTAAAAATATTTCTAAACGTATAGGTACAAACTAGATAGATCCGGAGAATACAAAGCAGAAAACAAGGATAACGATATAGGAGATAAAACGTTTGAAGGGGATAAAATGAAAAGTAATACAGAGTAGAATTTGATCTCTCATTAACGGACAGCAAGACCCTACTTTAAGATTGAGAAAGAAGCAAAGAAGATAGGTGGGGGATAAAACATTATGAAATGAACAGGTTCTGTTGTAAAGGTTTTAAAAATAAGCAAAACGGCACGGCTATCTTGGCATTTGGATGAAACTTATATAAAAGTGAAAGGCGAAGTCTGTAATCAGACTCCGCCTTTTCGCTTTTATATAAGGAATTATTAATTGCTGTATGAATATTTAACAATGTAATCCTAGATTCTTTGTAACAGAACTGATATTTCCTTATTTTTGCGGGGTAACAGGTTGCACTTTTAATTCTTTTATCCCTTCTTTTATTGTGACTGAATCTTCGTGTAATGTGTTCCAAAGACCTTTAGCTGTCTTCAAGGTAGGTTTTAAGTAGCCAAATTTATTTTGATCAGCTTTTCCAGCTGCCTTATCAATCTGTTGCAGTACTCCAGCATATTGATTATCTAAATCAGTCCATTGCGTGGACATATAAGTAAGAGCATTAATAGCATTATCAATCGTCTTATGCATCTGATCAGTATTATTATACGCAACTCCAACTACACGATTTAATGTTGTTTTGGAATCTACAGTTTTACGTATTTCTGCTACATACGGCTCTAACTTGCCTAAATTATCTCTTGCTGTACCTACTATTATACCACCAATCCACCATAGGCCAAAAACGCCAACCTTCATTGTTGTAAATCCATCAGATTCTAATTTTTTATAATAGTTTACTTGCCCCAAAACTTCATCTAGACGTTTCTGATCGTCCTCAAGCCCAGCTGTTTGGGTTTTTAAAATCGAGTACAATTGTTCTTTATTGCTTCCAAATGCTCTAACATCTTGTCCAATATTATCTCTTAACTTTGTTAATTCTGTTATTAAATCTTGTGCAGTCTTTTGGTTTTGTTGAATTTCAGCTCGTAAATCTGTAATCCCTTCTTTTAAAATATCTCCATTCCCTGTATCAATAGCATCTACTATTGTGTCATAATAATTGTTAAACGTCGTATCGTATTCGACAATGCCTGTCAATGCATCTAAAAGCTGTTTTTTTATTTGCGTATCCCATGTAACAGCATGTGCTCTAGCATTCTTTTGATCTTGTAAAATTTTAGCAGGTAAATCTGGATACCCATTAATCGTAATCCCTTCAAAATTCACATCTGGGTTATTAATTAACAGATAAGAATATTCATTCATAGATTTTGCAAATAATCCAGCTTTTTGCAAAGCTTCTTTCATATTCCCTTCATTTGCTGAAAGGGACATATCTCCAGTGCTAGGTTGTTCAATTTCACTTGCAAAAGCTGCTACTGGTGAGACTACAGAAGTTGTTGTCATCGTTAAAAGCACTGATGCAGCAAGTATTTTGTAAGGGATTTTATTTAGCATTTCATATTCCTCCTATATAGGTTTTGATTTTTAGTTCTTTGCTTCTTGTGTAAAAGCGATGTCTTTCGAAATGAATTCTGCATCTTTATGAATGTCACTCCAGCTTTGTTTAGCAGCTTTTAAATCATCAAGTATTAAAGAGAATTTATGTTCTTGCATAGAATCGATATTATCATGTAAATCTGTATAATTGGCTCCCATTTTATTCCATTGTTGTTGGATACCTGTTAGAGATATTATTGCTTGATCCACTGTTTGATACAGATCTGTCAAAGTTGCTTTCGCGTTAGTAAGCGAAATAACTGCTTGGCTAGCAAGATCGGCTTTCGTACCTAATTCTCCGATTTTTTTAGAAATTTCGTTATAGGAGTCCATATGTTTAGACGCTGTGACACCAGCAGCTGTTCCTAAACCGATACCAGCTGCACCTAGAGCCGTAAGGCCACCAACAACAGCAGGTGTTGCTGTACCGCCAGTCACAACAATTACTACCGTTCCTGCAATGGCTGCAGCAATTAAAATGAATGCTCCCAATCCACCGCCAATTGACCATGCTAATACATTGTTAAAATGCTCTGTCTGAGTAGAACGTAGTTTCTCAATTTCAGCTTGAATTTGTGGAATCAGGGCATTTTTTCCGGCTAATAGTGCTGTTAATCCACCTTGTCCATCTGGGCCACCAACATTATTTTTAAACCCTGTAGAATTGTCATACAGTTTTGCTTTGAAGTCTTGTAACATCTTAATTACTTCTGTAACTTCTTTTGAATTTGTATTAATTGTAGTGATTAAATCATTTAGGCCCTCTTTTAACTCTGCTTTATCTTTCTTTTGTACAGCAGCTTCCAATATATCGTAATAATTTTTAAATTGTTCATCGTAATTTACAATATTACGTGCTGTTTTTTGAATCTTTGGCTTCGCTGTATCTAACCAATAATTTGCATTGATTCGTGACAGTTCCTGATTAAGGTGAATATTTTTAATTAATTCTGCTCCCTCTGAACCTAAATCAATATTGGATAAATTTACATTTGGTTGTTTAATCATTGTTTTTGCGTACAAATCCATTACAAGAATATTAGATCCTGTTGCAGTTAATGCTTTCTTCAGCCCTTCAGGCCCTAATTCATAATTGCCTACTTTTTGTTCTTGAGCGGTCTGTTCTTGAGCAAGTACATGAATAGTGTTACCGTTCGTAGCAGTTATAAATGTTGCTAGAGTGGCTACAGCTAACACTTTAAATGGAAGTTTTTTCATAAATATTCTCCTTCTCAGTTTTTCAATAGATTCCTATTATTTTTATATTATGCTCATTGGATTCGTAATATTAAAACTTATTGGCTTGTTCTTCAAGATAACTAGTTACATTTTTTAATTGTCTTAATGTATCTTTTTGAGACTGCTGGTCAGTTGTATCAACATTAGTAGATAATTTTGTAATATTATTTTTGATTAGATTTAAATCTTCTTTATAGCGTTTTAGTAAGTTAAGTTCTACATCTACTTGATTAGCAAATGTATGTAAATCATTTTGCATAATAAGAAGCATTGATTTTTGTAAATCTGCTACTGTTAGGTTCTTTGTTAAATCATAAAATTTTTGGTTTTGTGTCTCTAAATCAGCTAAATGTGCTCGTTGCTCTGCTGTTAGTTTATTTACTTCAGCGAAGGCACTATATGTTTTTTTAATTTGTTTAGGGTCAATAACTTTCGTAAGGTCATACTCTTTCGTTTTTGCAACTGCAGCTGCAGCTATTTCAGCTTGTTTGCTTTTCTCAATTGCTTCACGAGCTGCTTTTTTAGCCGATTCAATCTCTAAAGCAGATTTACCTTTTTCTGTCGCTTCTTGCTCTGCTTTTTTCTCTGCTTCTAAAATAGAGCTGTTAATTTCTTTTCCTTTGTTATACGCTGCCACCGCTGTTTGAGCAGCAGGTTCAATGATATTTTTTGAAAGATCATAGACTTCTTTGAAGATAACAAACCCTTGTTCATTTAAAGCTCCTGGTAATAACGCTATTTGTTGTAAATCATCTTGAATTGATTTTTGGGTATTTAGTATTTCATTTTTTAGCTGGTTAATTTTTCCTGTTCCATCTGAACTTAGTACACCCTGCGCTTTTGTAACATCAGTATCGAGATCTTTAAGTTTTGTATCAAGCTGTAATTTAAGATCTGTTAATTCATTAATTTGACGTTGTACGTTGTCTTGGTTCGTCATAGTCATGTCTTGAAGAACTTCAAGTCTATCCAAAAACCCCTCTTTATCTTCTTTACTGTCTACAAACGCTTTTAATGCTGGATAATAGCTATTAAATTTAGTTGCAAATCCTTTACTTTTTGAATTTAATAGAATTAATTTTGGATAAAGTTCCGTTGACCATTCGTTCATATCTTTCTTGATTAGATCTTGGTTTGTATTTAAAGATGGGACTTCCATAAGCTGTACATTAGGACTCATTAAAGCTTGATCTATATATGTTTGGATTAATTTAGATTGTGCACCTAATTTTCGTAATGATGAGGAAATATCTGTGTTCTCTTGTTGCGTTTCTGCCTGCGCGATTGGCGTTGCAAGAGTATTGATAGGAATAGCTGCCCCAGTAACAATGGATGTTATTAAAAATCCTGTAATTATTTTATTTTTCATTCCGTACACCTCTTCACTATTGTCTTTTTACAATCTTATTTATACATTTTGAACGACTTAGCGCTTGATTCTTTCCTTGCGCACTTCAGAAAGGAGAATTCTTTCGGATAGAGTGTTAAAAGTAAGAAATTCTCGTTATTATTTACTTCCGTAGAATGTAAGGACCTTACGCCCTCATTTAAACATTATGTTTTTGATAAGTAAACAATAAAATTTTAATATTTACATTCAAAAATATAAATATTAAATATTGTTATTAGAAAAAACATTATATCTAAAAAATTAAATATTAAAAATCACTTTACTAAGTGAAATAATTATACTCTGATAATTAAATATAAAATGTAATGGTTTTCATTGATCTATATGAATTACTTGATAAAAAAATGTTTTTAATATAATTTAATAGCGCTTTATATGTTATTTACCTTTATTTAGAAAATGCAAAATTGCATATAAATATGGTCATATCAACCATAAATAATCGATAATATTATTATTTTATGAATAGTAATTATATTTCCCGTAAACATTACAGGGAAAGATTTCTTATACAGGGAATGAGATGAGATATGCTAAAAATAGTTTTCAATGTATATCTTTACAAACGTATAAGTATGCACTAGATACATCAGAAGAATACAAAGCGAAAAACAAGGATAGCGATATAGGAGATACAACGCTTGCAAAGTATAAAATGAAAAGTAACAAAAAGGATTCGCGTTCAAGCGAATCCTTTTTGTTTGAATCCTCGAAAAGACAAATATCTGTAACATAAACATGCTACAACAGTTGTTAAATAGTAGTTCTTTTATGATACATACAGAGGTGAACGTATGAAAGTGAATATAGAACAACAAAAAGGGAATATTTTTCGCTGGAAACTTAAGAGGATGTGCGCCATTTTCCTTATAATCTTCATTTTTCCGCTCGTTACTTATTTATATGCATTTCAATTTGAACCTAAATCATTGTCTATCACGTGGACCGATATTAAGAATTCAAATATTCCAGAAGGATTTCAAGGTGTAAAGATTGTGCAGTTTTCTGATACACATTTTGGGCCTCATTTTTCTCATAAACAACAGCAAATGCTAGTTGATCAAATCAATGAGCTGAAACCGGACATTGTAGTGTTTACAGGTGATTTAATTGATAAGTTTGGAGAGTATGCTTCTGAAAGAAAAGACTCACAAACGATTTTGTCACAAATTCATGCTCCTCTTGGAAAATATGCGGTGTTTGGTAATCATGACCGCGGAGGAGGCGGAGGGTATTTGTACAAACAGTATATGGAAGAAGTTGGTTTCACTGTGTTAGTCAATGAAACGAAAAAAATTAAGGCAAACAATGGTGATTATATTACCATTTCTGGACTAGATGACTTTTTACTTGGTAAGCCTAAAGTGCAGCAAACCCTTCAGCATCTCCGGGAAAAGGATTTTAACATATTGCTCGTGCATGAGCCTGATGTAATAGAGAAAGTTCTTGCATATCCAGTCGATTTTCAACTATCTGGTCATAGTCACGGGGGACAAGTACAACTTCCGTTTATTGGGCCAATCATCACGACCTCACTAGCAAATCAATATGTAGAAGGGCTGTATTCAATACAAGGGAAGATGAAACCACTACAACTGTACGTAAATCGTGGTATTGGTACGACGAGAATGCCCTTCCGTTTTTTTAGTAAGCCGGAACTCTCTGTTTTTTCTCTAAAGAATTAATAACGTTATAGAAAGACATTTGCAAGACTTTTGTAATAGTTACGAGAGAGAAATGAAAGGTTTGTTAGATAAGATGAAATCAACCTTACTAGTAGATGTTCTAACGTTCCTAGAAAAAAGGAGGAAAACGAAGATGAAAAAATTGAAACCAGCATTTGCTGTATTAAGTAGCGTAACGATGGCATTGACTTTAGCATCCCCTGCTTTAGCAGACATACAACAGCCAAGTCCAGAAAGTAAAGTTGAGAAGTTTAAAGAGAACGCAAATGTAAAAGAAGAAAAAGCTATTCTTGGAACTGACGGAAAAAAAGGAGAGATTTCTCCTGAAAAAATTGAAGTGCAAAATAACGATTGGGATAACGATGGCATTCCTAATGAGTTAGAAGAAAAAGGATATAAAATTGAATTTAATTATCAAACTGGGAAAAATGAAGCACAAGCATGGAATCCAGAGAAAGACAAAGGAAAATTAAAATTTATCACCAACCCTATGAGTGCGAATTCGGATGGAGATCCTTTTTCGGATGCGTATGAAGTTCAGTATTATGGCAGTGATTCTGATACTGATTTTAATCCAATGGTTGCCAATATGCCGAACTTACAAATTGGCATCAAACGTATTGGAGTTACTCCTATTAAGGAGATTACAGATTCAAAAGGTGGATCTATTAATAAAGGTTGGGAGAAAAGTGTATCCACGCAGCATTCTTTTAATGTTGGTCTAACTGTGGGAGGCGGTGTTGAAGGTTCAGCAGCGGGACCTGTACCAAAAGGCGATGCTTCATTAAATGTAGGCTATGGATATTCAAAAACTGATACGGAAACAGAAAGCTACTCTAATAATTTTGATTGGTCTACTGCAACAACAATTGATACAGCAAAAGCAGCAAAAGTAAGCTTGCAGCTAGAATATAAAAATACAGGTACAGCATCGGCTGAAAATGTTTCTCCTCATTTTAACATTCGCTTAGGAGACAAGATTATTAATACAGTAAAGGCAACGCAAGATCGTTATAAAGCACAGCATTTAAGCACAGAAAAAGGCGGAAGAAATAAAACAGAAGTATTAATTGACAGTTTAGAAGGTCAAGCGGATGTTAATATTTACCTAACGTTAGATGAATTAAAAGCTGTTGAGCAAGGTGCGCTTCTTTCTGTTGAAGTATTACCGACTAGCACAATGGACGTGTCTATCGAACAAGACGGGGAATTTAAAAATTTAGGAGATGCAGGGAAATATGAATCTCGTGTAAATGCTTCTACTGCATTACTAGAAACAGATATCGGAAATAAACCGAAGTTTAGAGTGTATGCACCAGACGGTGTTGGTGGGAATACAAATTTAAAATTGAATGAGGTTTTAAAGCATATTAACGTAGACTCTAAAAAAGTAAATGCGCTTGTAGAAAATAGCGGTGGAAAAGCAAACATCTTTGAGAAAGACTCTTTAGAAAATGTAAAAGAAGAGGCTGTAACAAAAGGTTGGAGAGTCGGTGCTTTTGAAAAACTACAGCCACCAACATTATCATATAGTGCTTATGATCCAATTAAGAAAAAGCTTTATGCAGCAGTCGTACCGGGCTTATTTGGAGCAAGTAATGAAATCACCGCTTCTTTTGAAAAGAAAAATTCTAAAACAACACAGAAAGTAACATTGGTGAAAAATGGAAACGTATATGAGTCTAAAGAAACTGTAAGTTTAGATCAATTCGATCCATCAAAAGAAGTTACATTTGAAATCAATGATGCACAAAAGAAACTTCCGACACAAAAAACTTCTACAGTCGTTAAGTATAATAAAGAGTTCGATAACTTATTAGTAGATAATAAAGGTGAATTTATTGTAGAAGGAAAAGAATATTATTTGAAAACAATTGCCAACTTACCTAACGGTGTAAATGAGTGGTGGTCAGTAGGTAATCTACATCAAAATATAAGTGGAAAATATGTGCACTTTAGTGTAAAAGGGAATAATTGGGATGGATTAAGGATTGGACCTAAAAATCAAGAAATACATGGAAAAGATATTCAAGCTACATCAGTAATCATTGAGAGAAAAGGGCAATCTAAACCAGGAGAGCCAATTCGAAAAGATGAAGAAGTATTCCTTAAGTTTACGAACAGCACTCATGGTGGCTATCAGTATCTTAACGTTGGAAATGGATATGATTATAGCTGGTTAGACCAAGAACGTAATAGATCTACAGTTAAGTTAGATAAAATCTCGAATGAAAAGAGCTTCTATTTAAAATCTGATTCTACTTACATCACATATAGAGACAATGACTGGTTTAGTAGTGTCGCAGATAACGGGATTGCCCCAACTGTATTCGGTCATGAAAAAGTTTTAAAACCTGAACATACAACTTCACCGGGCGAGAACCATAAATGGGAATTAGAAAGTATTAAGTAAAGCAAGAAATCATAAGACTGCAAAGCGTTTCTTTCAGAAAGCTTTGCGGTCTGTTTTTATTTTTGGGTGAGAGCAAAGCAGTCTGGGTTTGTTACTGTCACATGCAAAGGTGAAAATAAAGGGAGCAAGCGAGAACAGGTCATGTTTTGTTTTGCGCACCTGTTTTTTCTCTAAAGAATTGATAACGTCATAATAATCATGAAAGATATTTGCAAGACTTTTGTAATAGTTACGAGAGAGAAATGAAAGATTTGTTAGATATGATGAAGTCAAGATGAATGAGAGAGGAAAACGAAAATGAAAAAAACATTTAAAACAAATGGAATTGGAAAGAAAATAATTCCTGCTACAGCGGCATTAGGTATTCTTTTTTCTATGGCTCCTATTGCAGAGAATAAGGCTAGCGCAAGTATAGCTACTGTGCTCGATGTGGGGATTACTTCATTAGGCATCGTGAAAGACATTTATGAAGCACTTGGGATAGAGGTGGGGGATCCTGACTTAACGGATTACACTGGCCCTTATGCAGAAAATGTATCTTATAGAGCTCCTAGTTTTAAACCTGGAGAATTTAATATTTCTATGCATCATACGAAAGATGATTCGAGTTTTACTAAACCAGTTAAAGTACTCTATCCAAATGGAAAAAGTGAAATTCACAAATTAAAATCAGGACAACAGCTTAAGATTACAGAAGCGGGTACAATTATAGATTTAAAGCCCTATGCAAAATCTACTTCAGAACATGATCTTCTTTACATTACACAAGCACAATTGGATGAAGGAAAAACTGGAGTTGCGCTTAATCAAGAGATCACCTTATATGTAGAAAAAACATCTGGTCAAAATAAAGTTCTTGTTGACGAGTTTTATAAGAAGAGATTTGGAGCAAATTCTCTTGACGGCTTTAAAGGTTTAGGGGTAGACCGTTTTTCTTATTTAACAGAAGAACAAAAGAAGGTAGCAACATTGACTTCGCATCCAGTAGGAAGAGAAGTTCTTTCTAATTATGTTATGAATAACCCTAAAGCTCTTGCAGATTTTAATGACCGATCAACGAATATATTGGCGGAATCTACTAATATCTTAGAAACATCTATTGCACTACCATTCAGTACACTAAATGACGGTAAATCTTATCAGATTATCCCTTATAAAAAAGGGACGAATAAGGTATTGATAAAAACAGGTTCAAAATATCTTTCAGGGAAAGAAGGAAAAGCGCTTCAATATTCCGATTCGATTGGTGATGATGAAGTGTTTGAACTTGTTCAGACAGGCAATTCTTATGAGGGGGCATTCCAGTTCCATTTAGTAAATAAAAATGGAGTACGTTTGGCTGGTAATGCTTACGTTCAACAATTTGGTACGGATTGGAGTTTCAAATCTGAAATTCGTTTCACTTCAAAAAACAACAATGAAATTCACAACTGGTTAAGAGACTGGTATCCGGGGAAAGAAAATGAAAAGCAGAAATATGACGAAGTAGAGATCAAAGATGATGAAAAGGATCTTACGAAATGGTCTGCAAAAGATTCTTCTGGGAACGTGATAAAGAACAGTTGGGTAAACCGAGGTTCTGATTATTATTATGCAGGTTCTGATGGAGTTTTCTTAAAGGGCTGGCATGAAATTGAAGGTAAGAAATATTATTTCCATCCAGATTATTTTGGGGCAGTATTATCGACAAGTGGCTCTAATGGAAATCATGAGATTGATGGGAAGTACTACCACTTTGATGATAAAGGTGCTTTGCAAAGATCAACGTGGAGAGATCAAAACTATTCTGACGAATCTGGAGCGTTTATTAAAGAAGGTTTCCGAGAAATAGATGGAAAAACGTATTACTTCCAAAATTACGTGCCTACTACAAAGCAACTACGTCTCGAAGATCAACATGTCATCCTTCACTTTTCTGACAAAGGTGTGCTTGAGAGAGCTACTGATTTGAATGGAAACGCACTAACTAGTCCTAAAACGATTAGTCTTGACGGAAAACAAGTAACATTTGAGAACGAGGGTTCTAGTAGAAAACCAGGATTGACTGGAAAGAGAGCGTTCCCTCAACCTGATGGAACGAAAAAGGATGCAATCCACTATTATAGCTTAGAAGATGGTGCTACTTATACTGGTTGGAAAACAATTGATGGTAAAAAATATTATTTCAAAGATGGTGTAAACTATACTTTCGATGGTCATCAAGAAATTGACGGAAAAAGATATTATTTTAACCATGACGGAGAAGCTAAGCTAACAGGGTTTGATAAAGTTGATGGTAAGATCTACTATTATGACGATAAAGGCGTAACGCAAACAGGCTGGAGAGAAATCAATGGTAAGTGGTATTACTTCCAGAATTCTGGAGAAGCTGCGATAGGCAAGTTCCAAGTTTGGGGATACTTCTTCCCTTATTATGGATATTTCCAATACTACGCTAAAGACGATGGTTCAATTTATCAAAACGAAACAGTTAGACTTGATACAAAACATGGATATAGAGATTATATCTTTGATCATAATGGACATTATAAGGTGAAATGGAATAGTTAGAATAATACCCAAAATTAAAGTAAGAAATTATAAGCCTGCAAAGTATTTCTTTTGGAAAACTTTACAGGCTGTTTTTATTTTTGGGTGAGGTAATATATAAATCCAAATTAAAAAATTTTCTGTTTAGATAGGCAAGAACAAAGCAGTCCGGATGTGTTTCTGCCACATGCAAGGTTTCAAACAAAAGGAGAAAGCAAGTAGCGGTCATGTTGTATTCTGCATAGCAGCGCCTTATATGTCGGAAAATTAACATGGATATATATAGCTTGTTCATTTTCTGTCATTCTTACAGAACTGTCATCTTTATGTAAGGTTATTAGATAGTTTACTTAACGTTTAAATGTAATAATAAAATCATAAGAAGTGATAATAAATTTTTTAGAGATTATAGGAAAGGGTTGTTTTTTAGGGGAAACGAGAGCATATGGCCGCACATAGAAACGGTCCGGCCTTTTCCTACCACATGCAAGATTTTAAACAAAAGGAGAAAGCAGGTGTAGGTCATGCTGTATTCTGCATAGCAGCGACTTATATATTGAAAAATAATATTGACATAAAAGTGGATAATTAATAAAATAGTGTAAAATTACACTATGTTGGAGGTTTGACACCATGAATCCAAAAAGCTTAAATATAAAATTATCTATCATGCAATTATTTGTTTTCGTACTTAACTTATTTATCTTCTCTTCAACGATGCGTTTTTTACCTTGGTTTGTTGAGGATGCTTTTGGTTGGTTTGGGATTTTGATTACTGCTCCATTATTATTAGGTATTGGCGTCATTATGATTTATCTCCAGAAGAATAAAGGATATGCAGTAACAGCAACGAGAAAAATTATTCCTTTTCTTGCTTCAATCTTTTCAATTTGGATTGTGTTATCATATATCACTGATTTATCTGTTATAATAGCTCTTGCAGTCAATTTTGGGATGGCTATCATAACATTTGTATTTTTGCTACAAGATGTTTCTAAGCTTAGTAGAAATTGATTATAGTATTGATCATTTGTAACAAGGTCTTCATTGATAGCGATGGAGACTTATATTATGTAATAAAGCCTTTCCACTTCTATGTCTAAAGTTTAAAACTTCGATATTTAATCCTTCAAGGATTGTAAATATACAGTATTCTCCTTTTAATTATGTCACCTAAATTACATAATTATTTTTCGTAATTTTTAGTGAATGTATGACTATGGCACTTCACTTGGAATGAATAGATTACTAATTATTATATCTATATGAAAGATTACTATAAGTATTTTAAATAAGAAAAATGTTTTTACATTATTAGAAAAGAGCAACGGGGGATCTACATATGAAGCAAAGAATTGTAATTGTAGAAGATGAAGAGAATATTAGAGAAATATGTAAACGGTATTTAGAGAGAGAAGGATATGAAGTATATACAGCTGAAAATGGAGCAGAAGGCTGGGAGGTATTTCAACAATATCAGCCAGATTTAATTATTTTAGATTTGATGATGCCAAAGAAAGATGGTTGGGAACTATGTGAGGAAATTCGTGAACAATCTAACGTTCCTATTATTATGTTGACCGCTAGGGGAGAGGAAAGAGATCGAATTTTAGGTTTAACAATGGGAGCGGATGATTATGTGACAAAGCCGTTTTCACCTCGTGAGTTAGTATTAAGGGTTCAAATTATATTAAGAAGAGGAAATCAGCCAGTAGTGCAAACGAAAGAACCTGAATTAGAAATGATGGAGTTTCCGGATTTGAAGATTTATCCAACGAAGAGAAGCGTGTTTGTTTGTGGACATGCAGTTGACTTAACAGTTAAAGAATTTGAAGTACTTTATACGATGGCAAAACATCCAAAACAGGTGTTTTCTCGTTCACAACTTCTTGAACAAATTTGGGAATTTGAATATGAAGGGTGTACCAATACAGTAACGGTGTTAATGAGTCGTTTACGTGAAAAATTAGATAAACATACGACAAAGAATCGTTGGATTCATACAGTTTGGGGCATAGGGTATCGCTTTGATCCAAATGGAGGAAATGAAACATGAAACTACGTTATCAATTGTTACTAATGAATGTATTAAGCACAAGTATCATGGTCATTGCGATATGGTATGGTGATAGAAAAATGCTGTTGGAGCCGGAACAAACACGGTTATTAACAGGAATTGCGATTGTAGCAATGATTCTTTCAACTTTTATCTATTGGCTATTAACACGTCCGATTATGAGATCCATTCAAAATTTAATTGCATTAACGCAACAATTTAGTGATAGACATTTTGGAACGATGTATATAATTGGAAAGGAACCACAAGAGTTTAAAGAATTAGCAACAGCTTTTCAGAAGATGGCTAAAAAGTTAGAAGAAGGATTTACGAAGTTAGAAGAAGGAGAAAAAGCGCGTACAGAGCTGATTGCAAATATTTCACACGACTTACGAACACCTATAGCCAGCATACAATTGATGATAGAAGCACTACAAGATGATGTAATTGAAGACCCGGACATGAAAAAGCAGTACTTAGCGACAATATTAAAGGAAATGCAAAGATTAAATGGCTTGATTAATAACTTATTTGATCTTTCCAAGTTAGAACTTGGACAAGAAGAGTTTCATCCAAGTTTAACATATGTGGACAGAGTGTTAATAGAAGTACTAGATGCACATTCTATCTTACTTGAGGAAAAACAGATGCAGTTAGAAGTACAGGTGTCTGATACATTGCCTCGGCTTTGGATTATGCCGTGTAAAATAGTGCGGGTTATTAGTAACTTGTTACATAATGCAATCCGGTATTCTCCTGCATCTTCCACAATTGATTTGATTGTGAAGGAAAATAAGCGGCAGCAACATGTTCAATTTATTGTGCGTGATGAAGGAGAGGGCATTGCATACAATGATCAATTACGCATATTTGAACGTTTCTATAGGACGGATCAGTCCAGAAGTTCGCAATCTGGAGGATCAGGGCTTGGATTAGCTATCGCAAAATCATTAGTTGAAATGCACAAAGGAGAAATTGGTGTGCGAGATCGTTCAGATGGGAAACAAGGAAGTGAATTTTGGTTTACCCTTCCTATTACATCAGAAAAGAAATAAGATTGCTGAAAGACTTTTGTAATAGTTATGTTATGAAAATGAGAGGTTTTCTTGCTAACATATAAGTGTTAGAGGAGGGGACTTACTTTATGAAAAGAAAATATATATTCTTTATAGGAGCATTCTTAATTGTTGGGGGGATATTGTGGTCTTTGTTCCGCCCAGAGAAATTATTTATTGATAAGAAAGTAAACGAAACATTACCGCAAACAGAAATGAAGTCAAAAGAAATAAAGCAAGAACAAGTAATAAGCGAAGGACAGTTTCAAAGCGGTGTTCATGAAACAACTGGAACAGCAACAATCTATCAATTAGCAGATGGAAAACGTATTTTACGCCTTACTCATTTTGCAACTTCTAACGGTCCAGACGTTCGAGTTGTATTGGTTCCTACGAAGCAATTGAAAAATAATGAAGATGTTAAAAATTATAAGTATGTTGAATTAGGAAAGTTAAAGGGAAACAAAGGCGACCAAAACTATGAGATTCCTGAGGGGATCGATGTAAGTGCATACGGCGCAGTTTCTGTATGGTGTAAGAGATTTAATGAGAACTTTGGTGCAGCTTATTTCAATACAAATTGAAAAAACTAACCTAAAAGCCCTTTTCTTTTAGGTGGGAAAGAGCATCTGGCCATGCATAGAAGCGGTCAGGGCCTATTTCTGCCACGTGCAAGCTTTAAAACAAAGGGAGCAAGCAAGTACAGGTCATGTTGGATTCTGCATAGCAGCGACTTATATGTCGAAAAATGAAAATAGATTTATATAAAAAACAGGTGATAGAATCAAAATCTATTACCTGTTTTTTTACTTTTTACAGAGGTTTGTTTCTATATATAAGTGCAAAAACGACATAAAAACTTTAGGGGGGCGGTGCACGGAAGCGGTCAGCCACATGCGAGGTTAAAACAAAGGGGGCAAGCAAGTGTAGGTCGTGTTGTGTTCTGCATAGCAGTGACTTATATGTCGAAAAATGAAAATGGATGTATCCCGCTATTTGTGGGCAGTAAGCCCCCCACCTCAAAATTGAGAGAATCGAAGAAGATAGATGAGGGATAACTGCCCGTAAAAGCCCGATTGGTTTAACTAACCATCAGTGGGGGATGAAAAAAACCCCCACTGATGGAAGTTTCACTTTATATACATATAAAAAGCTAATAAAATATGAAAAAAATAATGCAAACGATTGCAATAAATGATAATATGTAAGCGTATACATGTGGGTTTGTAATTACAAGCATAGAATGAAATCCTTTGCTTTCATTTAAGTTTTTGTTATTAGTAGTCTTAATTTTTAGAAAAGGGGAGAGCGTATGAAAAAATATTTAAAAGGCTGTAGTATTGCCATGTTATCCGTTCTTATGTTGCTTGCTTCTTCAATATTTCCAAGCCAGAGTCATGCAGCTGTAAATGGGCAATCGATGAACGGAAATTACAAAGCATATATTATGGCACCGCTAAAGAAAGTGCCGGATATTATGACATGGGAGACGTTTGAAAATGATTTACGCTGGGCAAAGCAAAACGGTTTCTCTGCTATTACTGTTGATTTTTGGTGGGGAGATATGGAGAAGAATGGAGATCAACAATTTGATTTTTCTTATGCGCAGCGCTTTGCACAATCTGTAAGAAATGCTGGTATGAAAATGATTCCGATTATTTCAACGCATCAATGCGGCGGTAATGTTGGAGATGATTGTAATGTACCGCTTCCTTCTTGGATATGGAATCAAAAATCAGATGATAGTTTGTATTTTAAATCGGAAACAGGAACAATTAATAAAGAAACATTAAATCCGCTAGCTTCAGACGTAATTCGAAAGCAGTACGGAGAATTATATAATGCTTTTGCACAGGCGATGGCTCCGTATAAAGATGTCATTGCGAAGGTTTATTTATCAGGCGGGCCGGCTGGAGAAACACGTTATCCATCTTATACGTCAGCTGATGGATCAGGTTATCCGTCTAGAGGAAAGTTTCAAGCTTATACAGAATTTGCGAAAGCACAATTTCGTTCTTGGACATTACAAAAATATGGATCTTTAGCAGAAATAAACAAAGCTTGGGGGACAAACCTGACTTCTATGTCACAAGTACTTCCACCATCTGATGGATATCAATTTTTGGCAAGCGGTTATCAAACAAAGTATGGTGAAGATTTCTTAAAGTGGTATGAAGGTGTGTTAGAAGAGCATACAAAATTGATAGGAGAATTAGCTCATTCTGCATTTGATAATACGTTCCATGTACCAATTGGAGCGAAAGTTGCCGGCGTTCACTGGCAATATAACAATCCAAATCTTCCGCACAGCGCTGAAAAACCAGCGGGATATAATGATTATAGTAGTTTGTTAGACGCTTTTAAGAGTGCAAAATTGGATTTAACATTTACTTGCTTAGAGATGTCAGATAAGGGAACATATCCAGAATATTCAATGCCAAAAACACTTGTACAACAAGTAGCTAAGCTTGCGAATGAAAAAGGGATTGTACTAAATGGCGAAAATGCGTTAAGCATAGGAAGCGACAATGAATATAAGAAAACAGCTGAAATGGCTTTTAACTATAATTTTGCGGGATTTACACTGCTTCGTTATCAAGATGTTATGTACAATAATACATTGATGGGGCAGTTTAAAGATATTTTAGGAGTCACTCCTACTCAACAAACAATTGTTGTAAAAAATGCGCCAACAGCTACTGGAGATACAGTGTATATTGTTGGAGATCGTGCCGAGTTAGGACAATGGGATACAACGTCATACCCTATTAAATTATCGTACAACTCTACTTACGGAGATTGGAGAGGTACAGTTTATTTACCGGCTGAACGTAATGTTCAATTCAAAGCATTTATTAAGCGCCAAGATGGAACGATTAAAGCATGGCAGCCAAATCAGCAATATTGGACGCCAATTCCGGCGACTTCTACTGTGTATACGGATTTGTGGTAGTTTCATTGCTTAAAAGAAATTTTTAGCATGAAAGTATAGTGGCTTTGTTGAAGTAAATAATAAGAGCAAAAAAAGCAACCAAATATATGATAAATTTGGTTGCTTTTTTTCATACAGAAAGAATACCGCTTTCTATATATACAAGTTAAAAAACCGACATAAAAACCTTTTCTTTTTAGGGGGATGAGAGCATCTGGCCGCGCATAGAAACGGTCAGGGCCTTTTCCTACCACATGCAATGTTTAAAACAAAAGGAGAAAACGAGTACGGATGATGCATGAATAGTAAGTCTCTAGCGGTTCCTTCAGCAAGAAATCTATTTAGTACCTCGTCGGTTGGAAATACAGCTAAAAAGATGTTGTGAACAGTATCTGCTCCTCTTAACATGATTCCGTTAAAGTATGTTACGAAATCATCTTCAAAGAAATTTTGCCACGGAAACGAAATAGGATTATAAACAGTGGGAATAAAGCGGCTAAATGTAGGGCCTATTCCGTATTTGTTTATGGAAAATAAAGTATCTCATTGATAACGAATTTTCTGTATATAAAAATCGAATCGATTTATAAAAAAAGAATGCTACAATAGGATAATCTCGATATATGTAGGAGGAAAACCAATGAATGTTACAGTGACGGACGCAGCATATGCGAAAATAAAAGAGATGATTCCAAGTGAGGCAAAATATATAAAATTATTTTACGATACAGAAGGATGCGGCTGTGTAATGAGTGGGATTATTGACTTAGTCGCTGTATCTGAAAAAGATGAGCGCGACGTAGAAATTTCATCAAACCAGTTTCAGTTTATTGCCGATCGAACGAAGCTTGTTTTTATGGATGATAACTTGACTGTTGATTTTTCTGAATCCGGAGGAACTTTTCAATTAAAAAGCCCGAGTCAATATTATAATCCGAATATGAAATTGCATGTTCGGGTGTAATTGCTGGAAAAGAAGAAAGCAGATAAAATTTGCTTTCTTCTTTAATCTATTACTCAATATAAAGTTTCACTTTATGCATATTTCATTATAGAATCCCCACTATGCTGCTGTTCTTTATTTCTTATAATACTTCTTAAAAGAATGAAAATCATCAACAAAATGAAAGTAGTAATAGACGTGTAAAAGGAGAATTTTTGAATACCTGTTCCTGGGTATGATATTTCCATTTTCCCTTTTCCTTGGATTGGTACTTCTATCAATCCGTTGTTAGACATTTTTATCGGAACGATTTTGTTGTTAATTTTCACTTCATAGCCTTTGTAATAAATCATTGGAAGTTCTAAGATATCTTTATTCTTTGCATCAAAATGTATATAAAGTTCATTGCCATCCTTTACTATATGACTTAATTTCGTTGTACGATTTTTTGTTTTAACTTCGTCTTTCTTTCGTGATTTTAAAACATCGATCTTTGTAACAGAAGGTAGGTATTCAGAACCTGCGCCTATATTGTATGAATCTTTAAAAGTTTGCTCTCCTCTAAATTGATTTTTGTCATGTATGCGAAAATCTTTATAATATTGAGCTATTGTCGATGCATTACTGATTGATAGGGAAAGAACAATAAATAGCAAACCGATTGAATGATATTTTTTCTTAACAGAATAGCCTACATAAATCGAACAGCTAAATGCCATTAATAACGTTACAAGTGCAAAAAGCCTAAATGTGAATTGTATAACGTCTAACGTATGGAAGTGTTGCCATGGGAAATAGTTTGTTGTCATTAGTAAAAATATCATTGCGATTAATAAGCATTTGTCAGCAAAATTTATTATTGTATTTTTCTTTTTAATTTTAAATCTGTATATTAATGGTAAAAATAGAACGTATCCTAATCCTATAATTGAAGAATCTTTATAATATAATGTAATACTTCTCCATAATGTCCCGAGTGAATATGTCGTATTGCTAGGTGTTGTTAAAGTATATGTATTGAGATAGAAGGTATTCGATGCCATTTGCTCTACCATTGGAAAAATAAAAAAAGCTGATAATAAAATTGTTACTCCGCCAGCAACAACAAAATAAATTATTTTTGTTTTATCCTCCCGGAGTCTATGAATTGAAAGGAGTAGGAAGAGCAGTAGCATGCAAAAAGCTAATACACTTGATAAAACATGAGTATAAATGATTCCAGTGAATCCAATCGTTAAAATGTACCACTTTTTTTTCTGTCCATATAAAATTTCATAAATTCCATACAATATAACAGGGAGAAAGATAAACGCCAATGATTCCCCAAGCGCGGCTCTTTGATAAACATCAAATGCTCTATAGAGCGAAAAAACATACAATATAGTCATAAAGCTTGATGAAGTTACTTTTTTGCTCATTTTATAGGTGCAATAATAAGTTACGCACGCTGTTGCTATTGTATAAATGATTATATAAGTTTTATAGGAAACTACTAAACTGTATCCTAAATTCAATAAAATAGCCATTGGAAATAGAAAGAGGTTAGGATAAAACCAATTTGCTGCGTAACCATATCCATTTAAAAAGGTACTATCAATATAAAATGGGTAGTGAGATGTTTTGATTGCTTCAGCTAATCCAAATACACGATTTAAATGGAATCCTATATCATCTCCCGTCAATACTAAATCTTTGTCCCAAAATAAATTCATTTGAATAATAGAACATATTAATATAGAGAGTATGATAGCGGAGAATGCTAAAGCATCTTTTTTATTAACCTTTATTAACTTCACGATTTTTTATCCCCCGTATATTTTGATTTTTCATATATTATATAGGAATATAAGGTTGTCTTACCTAACCTATATTAGCAAATAAACGGTGAATACTTTGTCGTATTTTGTCGAATTTGCAAATGAAAGGAAGAGAAAGGTATCACTTATAAATATAGTACTCAAGATGCAGAGAGAAGCGAGGAAGATAGGTGGGAGTAGTTCAATGGTCCTATGGTTTGTAAAGTCAGAGAAACAGTAACTTATAAAATAAATTATATCAAAATAAGAAAGCAGATCTACTCTGCTTTCTTATTTTTTGATTTTCGGTAATAAAATTAGATACAAAATAGCTATAACAAATGGAATCCAGTTAAGAAAAGGGAAGCGGAAATAAGTGACGAGAATCATACCGGTGAGAAGAACGCTGAGGACGGCATAGAAAACACTATGCTTAGGTGTGTACCAATATAATGTTAAGCCGACGAGAGCCGGGATAACGAAATGAATAAGAGCGATGAGAAAGAAGAGCAATGGAAGTCCCTCCTTTATTGTGTACTTACTATATCATATCCATATTTTGTTAGATTGATATCGTATTTTGCAAGAATCATAAAAAAATGTTTACAAAAACGACACAATTCGTCATGCTGCTCGCAAAAGAAATCTTATATAATGTTATTTCGCGCAAATATTTTAATAATGTAAACACTATGTGAATAGTAAAAACTGTTTTGATTATCCAATATATAAATCACTGCTATGGAGAAGTAATTTGCTTTTGTATTGCACGTGGCAGGAAAAGGACCTGACCGCTTCTATGCATGGCCAATCACTCTCGCCTACCTAAAAAAGTGTTTTTTCAATTTGGATGAAGTTTGATATAGAGATTTTGCAGTAGAGGAGTCACAACATGATTAGCATGTCGTTACAAACATTTAAAGTACAAACTTATTATATTTTAGCACTTATGCTGTTAGGATGGGCATTTACTCCTTTTTCTCCGCATTTTTTAGGAATTGGTCTTGGTTTTCTGGTGAGCACATATTGTGTTTGGATTTTAGGACGCCGCATTGAAAAAATTGGAGAGAGTATAGTGAAAAAAAGTAAATCACCAACTCTTGGTATGATAAACAGATTTGCAGCAGCGATACTTGGTGCTATTATTATGTACGAAATTGAGCATCATATGGTAATGTGGGCATTTGCTGTCGGGATTATGGGCGGATATATATTAATCGTTATTAATTTAGCATATTATAGTATGAAAGATACGAAGAAATAGGGAAGAGGCTTGCGAGATTACTCGTAAGCCTCTTTTTATATGTAAGTATGTGCAATGACAAGAAAACGTGGGCTTTGTCGGTGAGTACTTGTTTTCTTGCAATAACAACATACTTATTCACATGATTTAGGATATTTCACAGTAAAGTCAGGTTAAGCGATTGGACCGCCAAGGTTTACAATTGTTTCAGAAACAGTATTAAATTTCTTGAAGTTTTCTTTGAACTTATTTGCAAGTTCAGTTGCTTTTACTTTGTAAGCTTCTTTATCAGCCCACGTTTGTTCTGGCATTAATACTTCATCAGGTACACCAGGAACATGAAGTGGTACTTCAAGGCCAAAGATATCATGTTTTACTGTTTCAGTGTTATCAAGCTCGCCGTTTAATGCAGCTTGCACCATTGCGCGTGTATGACCTAAGTTCATACGTTTTCCAACGCCGTATTCGCCGCCAGTCCAGCCAGTGTTCACTAAGAATACTTTTGCATCATGTTTCTCAATTTTTTCACCAAGCATTTCTGCATAGCGAGATGCATCAAGCGGTAAGAACGGAGAACCGAAGCATGTTGAGAATGTTGCTTGTGGTGAAGTAATACCGCGCTCAGTTCCTGCTAGTTTACTAGTGTAACCGCTTAAGAAATGATACATAGCTTGCTCTTTCGTTAATTTACTGATTGGAGGCAATACGCCAAATGCATCAGCAGTTAAGAAAATAATTGTATTTGGATGACCTGCAACGCTAGGTAATACGATGTTATCAATTGCATCAATTGGATAAGCTGCACGTGTATTTTCTGTTAATGCAGTGTCATCGTAATTTGCAATGCGTGTCTGATCATTAATCATAACGTTTTCTAAAACAGAGCCGAATTTAATCGCGTCAAAGATTTGTGGCTCTTTCTCGCGAGATAAGTTCACACATTTCGCATAGCAACCGCCTTCGATATTAAATACACCGTTATCAGACCAGCCGTGCTCGTCATCACCAATTAATTTGCGGTGCGGATCAGCAGATAATGTTGTTTTCCCTGTTCCAGATAAACCGAAGAATAAAGCAACATCGCCTTCTTCACCTACGTTTGCAGAGCAGTGCATAGATAAAATATCTTGCTCTGGAAGTAAGTAGTTCATAATAGAGAAGATTGATTTTTTCATTTCGCCAGCGTATTCGGTACCCCCGATTAACACGATACGCTTTTCAAAAGAAACAATAATAAACGTTTCTGAATTCGTGCCGTCGACTTCTGGATCTGCTTTGAAGTTTGGTGCAGATACAATTGTGAACTGTGCATCATGACTTTTTAATTCTTCTTCAGTTGGACGAATGAATAATTGATGCGCAAATAAGTTATGCCAAGCGTATTCATTAATAACTTGAAGAGGAAGACGGGAGTTGCGGTCTGCTCCTGCAAATCCTTTGAATACGAATAGTTCTTCTTTATCTTTTAAGTATTCTAGCACTTTTGCATATAATTTATTAAAATGCTCTTCAGAAATTGGTTGGTTTACAGATCCCCAAGCAATTTTATCCGTAACAGATGCTTCGTCTACAATAAATTTATCTTTCGGAGAACGTCCTGTATATTTTCCTGTTGAAACAGAAACAGCGCCAGTAGAAGTTAATCGACCTTCTTTTCTCATTAATACCTTTTCCGTTAATTGCGGAACGCTCAATTGAACCTGTGCATTGCTTCCGTTCAATAGTTCATGTAATCCAATTTGGACATTCGCAGTACTCATATTTATATACCATCCTTTATTTGATTTATGAATATTCATCGTAATCCCCACTAAAAGTATAACACAATCATATAAATAATGTATACTATTTATTTATTTTTGTTTGTGTTATTATCTTATTTTTTCCATAAATTTCTGTGGTTAAAAACTTATAGGAATATGTGTATATGGATTGACAAATGAAAGTCATTTCTTTAGTATAGTTGAGGACGGATACTCTCTTATCCCGAGCTGGCGGAGGGACAGGCCCGATGAAGCCCGGCAACCTCACTTGCATGCAAGGCAAGCAAGTGAATAGGTGCTTAAACCTGTGCGAGGCTAATGGTCTCGAACGATAAGAGCGAAGGGCAAAAAGCAGTATGCAAGTAGCAAATAAAACCTTTCCTCTATAAGGAAAGGTTTTTCTTTTGCACTTGTATGGGAAAATACATGAATGTCGCAGTTTGTGGCAAATTAAGGATGAGTTCCGTACAATATATACAATTACTGTAGGGAGGTTTACCACATGACAAAAAAACGTCATCTGTTCACATCTGAATCTGTAACTGAAGGACATCCAGATAAAATTTGTGACCAAATTTCTGATTCTATTTTAGATGCAATCTTAGCAAAAGATGCAAACGCACGTGTAGCTTGTGAAACAACAGTAACAACTGGTTTAGTATTGGTAGCGGGAGAGATTACAACTTCTACTTATGTAGATATTCCAAAAATCGTTCGCGAAACAATTCAAGGAATCGGTTATACTCGTGCAAAATACGGATTCGATGCAGAAACTTGTGCAGTTTTAACATCTATCGATGAACAATCTGCTGACATCGCAATGGGTGTTGACCAAGCGTTAGAAGCACGCGAAGGTCAAATGACTGACGAAGAGATTGAAGCAATCGGTGCTGGCGACCAAGGTTTAATGTTTGGTTTTGCATGTAATGAAACAAAAGAATTAATGCCACTTCCAATCTCACTAGCTCACAAATTAGCTCGTCGTTTAACGGAAGTTCGTAAGGATGATACATTACCATACTTACGTCCAGACGGTAAAACACAAGTAACAGTTGAGTATGATGAAAATGGTAAACCAGTTCGCGTCGATACAATCGTAATTTCTACGCAACATCATCCAGAAATTGCTTGGGAACAAATCGATCGCAACTTAAAAGAGTTCGTAATTAAACCAGTTGTACCAGCTGAATTAATCGATGAAGAAACAAAATTCTTCATTAATCCAACTGGCCGCTTCGTTATCGGTGGACCACAAGGGGATGCTGGCTTAACAGGTCGTAAAATTATCGTAGATACTTACGGCGGATATGCTCGTCACGGCGGCGGTGCATTCTCTGGTAAGGATGCAACAAAAGTTGACCGCTCTGCAGCATACGCAGCTCGTTACGTTGCGAAAAACATCGTAGCAGCAGGACTTGCTGACAAAGCAGAAGTACAACTTGCATATGCAATCGGCGTAGCACAACCAGTATCTATCTCTGTTGATACATTCGGCACAGGTAAAGTATCTGAAGAAGTACTAGTAGAACTAGTTCGCAACAACTTCGATCTTCGCCCAGCTGGTATCATCAAAATGTTAGACTTACGTCGCCCAATTTACAAACAAACAGCAGCTTACGGCCACTTCGGACGTACTGATGTAGATCTTTCATGGGAACGTACAGACAAAGCTGAAACTTTAAAAGAACAAGCTGGTCTATAATATAGGAAGAAAAAAGCTTTGCGCGTGTGCGCAAAGCTTTTTTTATTTTTGGAAATACATTAAGTTCTCTTTATAAGCTGTGTTCAAACAATGATGTATATTCTTATAGAGAATAATTGCTTATTTTAAAAATATGCAAGGCTGTTTGACTATGTTAGATGGTGTTGTTTCACAAAAAAATGCAAGAAATGACTTGATTTAGCGGTCGAATCTTGAAACAATACTCGATTTTTAATGTTGATTTTTTAGTAACTTATGAAATAAATGTTTCTGTAGTTACCCGATTTTAAGTTAATTAGTAAGCTTAAAGCTTGTATAGTTACATGGACACAATTTAGCTAAAGCTTTATAATCTTCTTTAAGAAAGAGCATGTATTTATATATGGACTGTAGGTGATAAATATAATTACGTTTTTAAAGTAGTGAGTGGCGAATGAAAGAAGGAACTTTTATTGTTTAAATAACGTATAAGCTAAATAATTATCTTTATAAATGACAAACTGAAGGAGGCCAAATTGATGAAAATTTTAAAACGATTAGATAGTGATATGAATGATTTACACCTAATTTGTTTTCCATTTGCTGGAGGATATTCTGCCTCATTTCGTCCACTGCATAAATACTTGCGAGGTACTTGTACAATGCACGTAGTAGAGCCGCCTGGACATGGTACAAACACGATGCCTTTAGAATCTAATTTTGAAAATCTAGTAAATTTATATAGACAAATGTTGTTAGAGTTCAAAAATGATCGTTTTATTTTGTTTGGACATAGTATGGGGGGACTAATGGTCTACCGTCTTTTGCAAGAACTAGAGATGGAAGGTGTGTACCCAGAAGTAGCTATTATTTCTGCTATTCAAGCTCCAAATATAAAAAGGAAGAAAATGTCACAACTCGGTCGCGAGGAGTTTGTGAATTATGTTGCTAAATTAGGGGGAATACCTGAAGAATTATTAGAAAATAAAGATATTTTGGATTATTTTTTACCTTCTTTAAGGTCAGACTATCGTGCTTTAGAAGAATTTAAACATAAAAATCATACAATAGTTCAAACACCAGTACATATATTTAATGGTAGGCAGGATTATAAATGTTTTAATAACCAAACAGAATGGAGTCAGTGGATACAGACGGTAAATTATCATGATTTTGACGGTGGGCATATGTTTCCTTTGTCAAATCCTGAAAAAGTAGCATTAAAAATCCAACAAATTCTTCAAAATATAGGGATATATCATTATTAAAGAAGTAGGTTAAGTTCCTACTTCTTTCATTTTAAACAAATCTGTATAGTTTTTGATTATAATCTCTTTTGGAAAGTATGGATTCGTAGCACACACAGCCATATGATAGTTAGTATCAATTGGATAAGTTTTCAGAAAGACATCGGGTTGCATTTTGGGTACATCAATAGAGGCACCCTTTTTTGGATCGAATTGGACTGAAAATGAATTAAGTGGAATTGTTAATCCTTTTCCTACTTGTTTTACATAGCTTTCCTTCATAGACCACAGTTGGTAAAAGTAAGAAGTTCTTTTAGAAATATCCGTATTCATAAGATCTAAATATTCTTTTGTACTAAAAAAATGTTTTGCAATATCTAAGTCAATAGATTTTACTTTCTCAATATCGATTCCTATAGGAGCATGATCTACAGCAAGAACAACCCAACATCCAGAATGAGATATATTATAGTTAAAGGACTCTAAATTGACAGCGTATGGCTTGCCATAACTATTATTAGAAAAATGAATTTCATGGTTAGAGATTCCGAACTTTTCTTTTATAATGTGACGAACGAGTATTTCCCCAATTAAAGTCCTTTCCATATCTTCTCTAAATTTATATCTTTCTATTTTTCTCCGCGTACTTAATGAAATAATTTGCATCATACGCTGAAATTCATCATCCGAAGGTGATTTATCAATATGAACGGCATATATTTTCATTTAACCCACTCCTTTGTTGGAATTATTAAAAAAATAATAATACACTCAGCCAAGAAGAAATTAACATAGCTCCTTTTTAATAATTTATATATATTTATTTTAATTTTCTGACATAGGATTACTGCTATGCAGAATACAACATGACCGCTTCTATGCATGGCCATATGCTCCCGCCCACCTAAAAAAAGGAGGGTTTTATGTCGATTTTTTAATTTTATATATACTAACTAAATTAGTATAGAGATTTTTAGCTTTATTATATAATCCGCGTGTTAAATATTCCATAATATTCTAAATCTATAACGAGATGAGAGTAGTTGTATGAACACAACTTAGCGAAGTCCTTGCAATAATGGACTTCAGGCAAGTGATGTTTGTATGTTAAACAAGAAATTTGATACATCATTCAAAGAAATAAATTATATCATTTAGGATCATCATGAAAAGAATCAACCAATAATTATCATATGTAAAGGGATATATGATAATCATACATATAAGTGGTTGAAGAGGGGAATCTCAATTGAATAAGTCAATAAAAATTATAGACAAGGCATAAAAAAAGAGTAGTGGTCATGTTGTGTTCTGCATAACAGTGACTTCTATGCCGAAAAATTAAAATGGATTTATATATATTTTGAAAACTAGAAAAATATTTCTATAAGAATATAAATATTTTCTACGTGAATCATTTTTATAATAATTTTGTAGGAAAGTTTATTTTTAATTGAGTACAGGTGTTATTGCTTTATACAATAAGGTGTTTTTGTATGGGGATTAAGTTTATATGTTTTTTTGAATATTGATGTAGATTATATATCAGTAAACCTATATAAAAAATGCTTTTTTTATATTAGGATAGTGAGGATTTTAATAATAAAATTTTAAGGCAAATTACTACAAAAAAAGACATTGACTGGATAAAAAAACAAATATAATCTGTAAATAATTCTAAAAATTTACAATGATTTTACAAAAAAATACAAAATAGTGTGTTATTTTTATAACAGCCCTGTGGTTTTGGAAGTATTGATTGAATATTTAGATTCCAGTTATTGTCAACGTTGATTATTAAATGTCATTAAAAGAAGCCAAATTCTCAGCTTTTATTTGTATTTCAAATGTAACCAGAGAGGTGATTTATTTATGGAAATTGCTATGTTATTTCCAGGGCAGGGCTCACAGTACATAGGTATGGGGAAAGATTTGTTTGAAAACTATCGGGAAGCCCGTTTAGTCTTTGAAGAAGCCAGTGATCTTTTAGGAATGAATATTAAATCGCTATGCTTTAATGAACATGATTTGTTAACGAAAACATCCTATGCACAACCTGCTATAGTCACTGTTAGTTTAGCTGCTTATCAAGCCTTTATGAGTGAATTTGGGATTAAACCCGTTATTTTTGCAGGGCATAGTCTAGGTGAATACTCCGCCTTAATTACAAGTGGTACTTTAAAACTTGAAGATGGATTAAAGCTTGTTAAGTTAAGAGGAGAGCTAATGCAGCGAGCTTCTGAGGACAGTGATGGTAGAATGATATCAATTTCTCATTCAAAGCTAGATGATTTAAGAGGGATTTGTGACAGTTTAAAAAATGAAGGGTATTTTGCTGTGATTTCCTGTTATAACTCTACAAATCAATACACTATTTCTGGAGAGAAAAAAGCAATAGATAAAGTTATACAATCTTTACAGCATTTTAATATTAAATATACAACTTTAAAAGTTTCAGGAGCATTTCATAGTTTATTAATGCAAGAAGCAGCAAATAAACTAACTAAAACTATCAAAGCGATTGATTTTGGATCGGGATGTAATGTCATTTCAAATTTAGAAGGATTACCATATTTTTGCCCTGAAGATGTTAAAAGGGGATTAATATTACAAATTACGCATCCAGTACAATGGTGGAATACAATGAAATATATTAGAGAAAAACATATTATTAAAGCGATAGAAATGGGGCCAAGGGCGGTTTTAAAAAATTTATGGAATCAATTAAATGGCCCAAACCATGCTATTTCAATTACAAACTCAAACGATATGAATCGAGCAAAAAAATGGCTTGATGATATAGAAAGAAATAAGGATGAATCATTTAAAGCAGTTTTATCATCAACTGTTTTATAAGAGGTTGAAATAGGAAATTACATATCTAGAATTATAAATTAAATTTTATTTTTAACATAAAAAAATATATTAGAGAAGGATTTAGGGAATATATTTTATGAGGCCTTGTCATGATTAAAATCGGTATGATTATAACAAGAAGGCACTTAAAGAATATTTCCTTAATACAATGGCTATATTTGAAATATTAATTAAGGAGTGTATTTCTATTGCTAGCTAATCAAACTTTAGTAGATGTTATAGTGGGATTGAAAAATGAAAATAAAACTGGAATTACTTTTGTAGAAAATGGAAAAGAAGAAACTTTTTTATCTTATCGTGAATTGTATATGGAGTCAATGAATGTCCTAGCAAATTTACAATTAAGAGGATTAAAGCCAGGAGATGAACTCGTATTTCAAATTAATGAAAATGACCAAAGAGCTTTTTCGACAGTATATTGGGCATGTATTCTTGGGGGAATTATTGCGGTTCCTGTTACGGTAGGGAGTAATAGCATTCATAGAAAAAAATTGTTTAATATATGGAAAATAATGAACAACCCTCATATTATTACAACTCAACAAATTATAGATAAACTCTTTTTTTATACAAAAGAGTTAGATGATATTGCGATTATAAATGAAATTAATCAAAAAGCAATTCTAATTGAAGAATTTCACGATTCTACCGTAGAAGCTAGTATTAATCAGGCGAATCAGGAAGATATTGCTATGATTCAATTTTCTTCAGGTTCAACAGGTTCACCTAAAGGGGTAACATTAACACACAAAAATCTTATTTATAATACAAAGGCACTTAATGCTCGCATGGAGGTAGGTATAGAAGATAGTTTCTTAACGTGGATGCCGTTGACTCATGATATGGGGTTAATTGCTTTTCATATTGCTCCTCTTGTTGCTGGTGTAAATCAGACTTTGATGCCAACTGCACTATTTATAAGAAGACCTTTGCTTTGGATTACAAAAGCACATGATCATAAGGCGACTATTCTTTCATCTCCTAACTTTGGCTATAAATATTTTTTAGAAAGAGTAAACAAAGAAAAACTAGAGAATTTAGATTTATCTAGTGTGAAAGTGATTTTAAATGGTGCCGAACCAATCAATGCTGATCTTGTTGATGAATTTTTAAAATATCTTGAACCATACGGATTAAGGCAAGATTCAATGCATATGGGTTATGGAATGGCTGAAGCTTCGGTTGGAGTTTCAATTGGTCGTTATCACTTTGATAAGATTTATTTAAATAGGCACATTTTGCAAGTAGGTAGACAAGTTGAGGAAGTTAAGCCACAGAGTGAAGAGGGACTAGTATTTGTGAAAGAAGGATTCCCTATCAATGATTGTAAAGTACGTGTATGTGATGAAAACGAAGAAGTATTACCTGAAAATGTTTTAGGTAATTTGCAAATAAAAGGGAAAAATGTAATGAGAGGCTACTATAATAATCCAGAAGCTACAGCAGAAGTGATAACAAGTGATGGTTGGATTAGAACTGGTGATTTAGGATATATAAGTTCAGGGGAGATTGTAGTAACAGGTAGGGCGAAAGATGTCATATTTGTTAATGGACAAAATGTTTATCCGCATGATATTGAGAGAATTGCAGAAGATATTGAAGGAATTGAACTGGGAAGGGTAGTTGCTTGTGGTGTAAGGAATTCTGAAACACAAGTAGACGATATTGTGATTTTTGTTTTATATAAAAATAGTTTAGATAACTTTATACATTTAGCAAAAGAGATTCGTAGCTATATTAATGAACGTACAGGATGGAAAATTTCTGATGTAATACCAATTAGGCAAATCCCAAAGACTACTAGTGGGAAAGTACAACGTTATCAATTAGCTAAGGATTATTTAGAGAAAAAATATGAAGATATTTCTAATGATTTAAAAAAATTAATATCAAGTAATGATGAGCAATTTAAGGAAGAGACGGAGAGTAATAAGAAGATTGATATAGAAAGAATAAAACAAGTTTTTTTAAGTGTTTTGAAAATTAATGAAGTTGATGTGAACGGAAGATATTTTGAAATGGGGATATCATCTATTCAACTTGTCCAAATTGCAGAAGCAATTGAAAATGAGCTTAATATTAGTTTGGAAGTGTCTGATTTTTTTGAAAATCCGACAATTAGCTTGTTAACTAAATCAATAGAGAAATTGGAAGGCGATAGACAGAAAGAAAAGAAGGGACAAAAGGAGAAGCGTATTAAAGATGATATCGCTGTAATTGGGATGTCTGGGTTGTTTCCAAAATCGAACAATATTGAGACTTTTTGGAGAAATATTGTGGGTGGAAAAGATTGCATTGATTCCCTTTCGTCACAAAGACTTAAAGATACTCAGCATTTTATTCGTAGTTTAGGTTGGAGAACAGAAGATATTACCTTATTAGAAGGGGGATACTTAGAGGACATCGATAAGTTTGATTATTCGTTTTTTAATATGACCCCTAAAGAAGCTAGTTTGATGGATCCAAATCAAAGACTATTCTTACAAATAGCTTGGAATACGTTAGAAGATGCAGGATATGGTGGAGGAAAGCTTTCAAAAAAATCTGTAGGTACTTTTGTAGGTTTTTCTAAAAATGGATATGACTATGAACGTCTTTTATCAGAAACTAATCCGGAATCTTTAGCACAATATGCAGTTGGTAACTTAGCTTCTATTATTTCTGGCCGAATTGCTTATTTATTAGATTTTAAAGGTCCTGCGATGACAATTGACACTGCTTGTTCATCTTCTTTAGTGGCAGTTCACTCAGCTTGTCAAAGTTTGTTAAGTGGAGAGTGCGAAGTTGCTTTAGCTGGAGGAGTAAAAACAACAATTTTACCTATGGAAGTAGGAATTGGAATTGAGTCTTCAGATCAGCGAGCTCGACCTTTTGATAATGAAGCGGATGGAACAGGGCTTGGTGAAGGTGTAGGGGCTGTATTATTAAAACCACTGAAAAAGGCAATTGAAGATGGTGACCATGTGCATGCTGTAATTAAAGGAAGTGCTATTAATCAAGATGGGACGACCGTTGGAATTACAGCACCAAACTCTCAAGCTCAAGGTGATCTTATTGTCCAAGCTTGGAAAAACTCTGGAATTGATCCGAAGACTATTGGATATTTAGAAGCTCATGGAACTGGTACTTCTTTAGGTGATCCGATAGAAATTAAAGGGATTAAAAGAGCTTTTGAACAGTTTACTGATCAAAAGCAATTCTGTGCAGTTGGTTCAGTTAAAGCAAATATTGGCCATCTTTATGAGTGTGCGGGTATAGCCGGCTTAATAAAAACTATATTGTGTATGAAAAACAAGATGATACCACCATTAACTCATTTTAATAAACCAAACAAAAAAATTCATTTTGAAGATTCGCCATTATACGTTCCAACACAGCCGACAATGTGGAAAACAAGTGACCATCCACGTAGATGTGGAGTTAGTTCATTTGGATTTAGTGGAACGAATTGTCACGTAGTTTTAGAGGAGTTTATAAAAGATAAAAATGTGGACAAAAAAAATGCGGATTTAGAAAATATGTACACTTTATCTGCACACTCAGTAGCTACTTTGAAAGAAATGGCTCAAAAGCATGTTGAATATCTTCTTTTGAATACTGAGGTGTCTCTTGAGGATGTATGTTATACGTTGAATACAGGTAGAAGGCATGAGCGGTATAGATTAGCAATTATGGTAAAAAATATTGATGAACTAATAAATAAGTTGACTTCCTTTATTCAAGGAAGTGAAGATACTTATCTGTATACTAATGTATTAACTGTAGATAATGAGTCGTATGGCTTACTACAGCAAACAAATGAGCTTATAGAGAAGAGCAAAATAAATTCTAATAATAGAAAAGAGTTTATAACATATTTATGTAAGTTATATATTTTGGGGAAAGAAGTAGATTGGGAACATATATATAGTGATGGTCAGAAGAGGAGAAGAATTTCTCTTCCAGTTTATCACTTTGATCAACAGAGATGTTGGGTTGAACAAGAAAAGCAAGTAATAGTAAAAACAGAAGAGGTGCCAGATATGATATCAACTGATCGTGTTATATCCGTATTAAAAGAAATCATACAAAAAACAACTGGTTTTTCGCTGGATGAGATTAATAAAGCGAGTAATTTTTTAGAAATGGGACTCGATTCAATTATGCTTACTCAAGTGAGAAAAGAGATTATAAAAGAATTTAACATTGAAATTCCAGTTGAAAATTTCTTTGAGTCACTTACGACGTTGGATAAATTATCTATGTTCATTGCTAATTCGGGTGCAACAATAGTGAATCAATCTGAGCCACATGTGAAAATAATAGAATCAAAAACTAATAGTAAAGATATAGAAAAATCTAATAAATTAGAAGAGCCAGTTGAGCAGATGGCTAAACCACAGTTCGTTCAAAATTCAGTAATGGGAGAGATTATAAGTCAACAGATTGCAACACTTAATCAGCAACAACAAAGCATGACAAATCTTTTTAATCAGCAATTACAATATCTAGGGCTTGAGCGTACAACGGTAGAGTCTGCAGCATATGAGCAAGTTGCGACAAGTTTAGAAGTTCCAACTTCTGAAAGAAGGAATGAGGTAACTAGAAAAAAAAAAATTCTAACTAATGTAATTGAGAAGGAAAAGTCTAAGCCATTTATTCCGTATCAGCCACTTATTCTTGAAGAAGAGGGAAACTTTACACTAGAGCAAAAGGAATTTCTTAATAAATTTATCGAAAATTATACAAAACGTACAGAAAAATCAAAACAATATACTCAAAAGACTCGTTATGTACATGCTAATAATCGAAATGTTGCTGGATTTCGTTCTTATTGGAAAGAATTAAATTATCCAATTATCGCAGAGAAATCATCTGGGTCTAAAATGTGGGATTTAGATGGAAATGAATACGTTGACTTAACTATGGGGTTTGGAGTTAACTTATTTGGTCATAATCCAAAATTTATAAACCGTGAATTAATGCGAAAAATTGATACTGATTTCCCTCCATTAGGCCCTATGTCTAATACTGCCGGGAAAGCGGCGCAATTAATTAGTGAATTAACTGGTGTTGAACGCGTAGCTTTCTACAATTCAGGAACTGAGGCAGTTATGGTAGCTTTGAGATTGGCAAGGGCAAAAACGGGTCGTTCTAAGATCGTTCTGTTTGCAGGCTCGTATCATGGTACGTTTGATGGTGTACTAGCAGTTTCCGATCCGAATAGTGATGAAGGGAACGCATTGCCGATGGCTCCAGGCGTAACTGCAGGAATGATGGAAGATATAATTATTTTAAATTATAACAATCCAAAATCTCTAGATATTATTAGAGAACAAGCCCATGATATTGCAGCGGTCTTAGTTGAACCGGTCCAAAGTAGAAGACCAGACCTTCAACCAAAAGAATTTTTACAAGAGCTAAGAGATATCACACGAAATTCGGGCACAGCACTGATTTTTGACGAAATCATTACTGGTTTTAGAATTCATTTAGGCGGAGCTCAAAAGTGGTTTGATATCGAAGCGGATTTAGTAACCTACGGAAAGATAGTTGGGGGTGGCTTACCTCTTGGAATTGTTGCTGGAAAAGCTAATTTTATGGATGGAATAGACGGAGGTTTTTGGAATTTTGGTGATAAATCTTATCCGGTAAATGCTGATAAAAAGACATTTGTGGGAGGAACATTCTGTACACATCCACTCGCTATGGATGCCGCTATTCAAGTATTGGAGTATATGAAGCAACATGGAAACGAATTACAGGAGAAACTAAATCAAAGATGTGAACAGTTAATAGAAAAACTCAACCAAGTATTTAAACAAAACGAGATTCCTATTTATATGGTCAACTTTGGATCATTATTTAGATTTGTATCTTTTGGTGATATAGAACTTTTCTTTTACTTACTTCTTGATAAAGGTATATATATATGGGAAGGCAGAAACTGCTTTTTATCAATTGCCCATACTGATGATGATATAAATCGTATAATACAAGCAGTTGAAGCTACAATTAAGGAATTACAAGATATCGGTTTTTTTCCTAAGAAGAATATGAAGGAAAGCAAAAATGAACACGTTTTTGATGAAAATGCTCACAAAAAAAATAAAATTATTCCATTAACAAAAGAACAGCAGCAAATATGGTTTGCAGTTAATGCTAGAGAATCTGATTCATCTGCTTTTATAGAAACTGTTGCCTTGGAAATTAAAGGTGAAGTAAGAATAGATATTTTAAATCAAGCCTTTGAAACGATCGTCGAACGTCATGAAGCACTGCGTTCAGTTATTGATTTGAACGGTGAATATCAAGAGGTTTTATCAAGCATCGACATTCCTGTTGAATTTACAGATCTATCAAATAATAAATCGCAGTCTCAAGGTAGGGGATTAAAGAAGTGGTTTGAGGAAGAGGGGCTTGCTCCATTTGATTTTGATTGTAAAAAACCATTGTTCAGAGTGCACGTTGTAAAGCTGGACTATAATCATTATGCACTATTTGCTTCTTTTCACCACATTATCATTGATGGTTGGTCAATTGCATTAATTGTAAAAGAGTTAGAGCAGCTGTATACATCGTATTGTCGAGGAGAAAGAAATGTTTTACTATCAAGCCCGGCTCAATTTCAAGAATATAGCTCTTGGCAAAAAGAACAATTATCATCTTTATTAAGTGAAGAAGCATTATCTTATTGGGAAAATAAGTTACCTGCATCACCGATAGGATTGAACTTACCCTCTACACACGGTGGAATCATAAAGAAGAATTTTAAAGGAAAAAGGGAAAGTTTAAAAATTGGTCCAAGCTTAACAAGGAAATTGAAGGAGTTTAGCCTCCAACAAGGCAACAGTTTATTTGTAACTTTACTAGCGGTATATAAAGTGTTACTTCACCGTTTAACAGGGGAAAAAAGGTTGATTGTCGGAGTCCCAACATCAGGACAAGCACAAATGGACGAGTATTTATTAGTTGGGAACTGTGTAAATGTATTACCTATTTATACTGAAATCAGTGAGAAAGAGATCTTTACTAACTATTTATCTAAAGTGAAACAAGTTATGAAAGAAATGAATAAGTTTCAAAATTTCTCGTTTGCTAGCTTAGCAGAACAATTTGAGAATGCTGTAGTACCGGAAATTAACGCCGTTTTTAATATGGATAGACCATTAAAACAGTTATATTTTAATGAGGCAATAGTAAATGTAATTCCTTCTGTTATCCAATGTTCAAAATACGATATTTTCTTAAATGTTATGGAACAAAGTGGTGAACTGAGTTTTGACTTTGATGTAAATACGGATATTGTGACACCAGGAGTACTTTCATGTTGGAAAAACTATTTTACTAAATTAATTGAGAGTTTAATAAATGAAAGCAATGAAGAGATATCTAATATATCCCTTTTGACAAATGAAGAATTAAGAAATCGGGATAAGTTGGAAAGCGGCACTCATTTATTAGATCAATATGGAAACCCATCTTTAGTTGGTGCAGTGGGTGAACTTTATGAAGCGGATAAACATCAATCTAATAAAATGAAATCTACTGATTTACTAGGTTTATATAATGAGGATGGTAAATTCGTTCATATGGGATCTGTAAAAGAGCGCAAGTTGATTAAAGGGCATAACGTCTATTTAAGTAAGCTGCGGTCCTATTTAGAATCTAAAGAAGAAATAGAACAAGCGTATGTCATGGAATATATAGAAGACAATGAAACAGAGAAAGCAATAATAGCCTTTGTTAAAAGTCATAATAATAATAGTGATGCTGCTCATTTGAAAAAACAATTGTCAGATGAAATTACTGAATATTATGTACCTAAGGAGATAATAATTGTTGATACATTTCCTAAAAAAGCAAACGGAGATATTGATGAACGGGTGCTTGTATCATTAAGAAATAAAACAAGATCTATTGAATTTGAAATATTAACAAAGACTGAACAAGCTGTACTAGAAATCTGGAGAAATGTGTTAAAGACTCATGATATTAGTAAGGATGATAATTTCTTTAATTTAGGCGGAGGTTCTTTAGAAGCAACAACTATACTTGCGCGACTACAAGGTAAGTTTGAGAAAGAGTTGCCAATTAGTACAATTTTTAAGGCTCAGACTATAAAAGAGCTTGCTGAGTTTATAGATGATGCCAAAGAGGATATATATCAACCGATCATTCATTTAGAGGACAGGGAATATTTTGATATATCAACAGCTCAAAGACGGATGTTCATTATGAATGATATGGGTGGTGGTACAGCATATAACATCACTGGTAGATTAGATATTGATGGAGAGCTAGATGTAACGCATTTTCTAGCAGTATTAAATGAATTGTTAGAAAGACATCAATCATTTAGAACATCGTTTGAAGTTAGAGGAGATCGTATTGTTCAAACTATAGATAAGAGCATAGAATTCGATATTAAAGTGACCAATATTAATGAATCTGAATTAAATCAGGTGGTTACTGATTTTGCAAGACCATTTAATTTGAAGAAAGCTCCTTTAATTCGAGTAGAGCTATTTTGTATAAATCCAAGACAATATGTTCTAATGCTAGATATGCATCATATCATTGCTGATGGGGTTTCAATGTCAATTTTTATAGAAGAATTAATAGACTTATATACAGGTAAAGTACTACCTGTAAATAAAATAGAATATACAGATTTTGCTTATTGGCAAAACTCTAAGTTTTTTCAGGATAAAAAAGCGAAGCAAGGCGAATATTGGATAAATAAATTAAAGGATAAATGGCAACCAAATAAATTATTGCCAACTGATTTTACAAGACCAAAATTTCAAAGTTTTGAAGGAGCAGTATTAAAATATGATTTAGATTCAGAAGTTATTAATTATTTACAAGAGATAGCTAATAAAAATGGTGCAACACTATACATGGTATTTATGGCAGCGTACCATATATTATTATCTAAAATAAAAGGAGAACAAGATATTTCTTCTGGAACGGTAGCAGCTGGAAGAACACATTTGGATTTTGAACGTATTATTGGCATGTTTGTCAATACATTAGTTATTCAGAGTAATCCGAATATTGAAAAGAAATTCATGTCATACTTAAATGAAATGAAAGAAAGTTGTATTCAAGCATTTGAAAATCAAGAGTATCCATATGAAGAGTTAGTTGAGAGCTTAAGAAGAGAAATTGATTTAAGTGAGGGGCAACTTATAGATACACTTTTTGTTATGCAGAACTTTGATATGGGAGAGAAAGAAGCTAAAGGTATTACTTTTTCCCCTAGTGAAATTATTCCAAGTGTAGCACAATTTGATTTGATCTTTAGTATTGACGAGTGGAGAGGGAAGTACGCTGTAAGAGTGAATTATTCTTCAAAGTTATTTAAGGCTGAAACAATAAATAACTTAATGGAGCAGTACAAGTACTTACTTAAATCAATTGCTGTTAATAGTGAATCTACTATTGAGGAATTGCATAATAAACTGGAAATAGGAGAACAAAGTTGCATGACGATTCAATCACTTTTCCAATTACAAGTAGAGAAAAGCCCGAATCAAATTGCAGTATCATTTAATGGTCAAAATATCACGTATCAAGAATTAAATGCAAAAGCAAATCAAATTGCAAATGCTCTAACAAGTCGTGGAGTGAGTAATGAAAACGTAGTAGGTATTATACAAGAGCGTTCGATTAATAATTTAATTAGTACGTTAGGTGTGTTAAAAGCAGGCGCCGCATATTTACCTATTGATCCTAATACTCCTAAAGAGCGAATGAAACATATGCTTTCAGAAAGTAAAGCAGATTTTATCATTGTACAGGATCAATTTAAAGATATAGAAGGTTTATCTTGTAAGGTATTAAATATAGCGGATTCATCTTGGTTCAGGGAAGAAAAGACAGCTAATTTACAAGTGACTTATGAACCTAGTCACTTGGCATACGTTATCTATACTTCTGGAACTACTGGTCTACCTAAGGGGGTTTGTATAGAGCAATCAGCAATTACCAACACATTACTATGGAGAAAAGAAGAGTATGCATTTAAGAAAACGGATAAAGTAATGCCGCTTGTGTCCAGTTCTTTTGATGCATTTGTCTCAGCGTTATTTACTCCTTTATTGTCAGGTATAACAGTAATTCTACCTACTCATGATGAAATTAGAGAGCCCGTTTTAATAAAAAGACTAATTTTAAATAAAGAAGTGACGCATATAGTATGCACACCTTCGATTTATGTAACAATTTTAGAGGCCCTAACAGTTGAAGAAGCTAAATCAATACGTGCTATTACTTTAGGTGGAGAAAAAATAAGTAAACAATTATTAGAACGTAGTGAAACAAAGTTACCTCATATTGAATTAATTAATGAATATGGCCCTACAGAGTATAGTGTTATTACTACTTTTAATAGAAATATGAGTAGCAAACAGCTTAATAACATTGGGAAAGCAATTAACAATACTGATATTTTTATTTTAGATGAACACTTACAAGTTCAACCAGAAAATGTACCAGGTGAATTATGTGTAGGAGGAAAAGGACTTGCTAGAGGGTACTTAAACAATGCACAACTTACTAACGAAAAGTTCATTGCTCACCCAAGCTATAAAAAATCAAAACTTTATCGTACAGGCGATTTAGTATGTAAACAATCCGATGGGACATTTGAATATTTAGGTAGAATTGATGAACAAGTTAAGATTAGAGGACATCGCATTGAACCTTCTGAGATTGAAAGTGTAATAATGACACATGAGGCTGTTAAGGAAGCTGTAGTTCTAGCAAAGGAAAGTAGCAGTGATACAGAATTATGGGCTTATGTAGTACTTGTTCATCCTCTATCAGAGGCTGAGTTGAAGAAATATTTAATGACGAAACTACCTACGTATATGATACCAACTAATATTATTTTCCTTAGTAATATACCATTAACGCCAAATGGGAAAATAGATAAAAAATCACTTAGTCAGTTAGACATAAAATCATTAGAACAAAAAGATAAGAACTCACCATCCCATAATATTGAGGCTAAATTAGTTGAGGTATGGAAAGAAGTATTGGATATAGACCATTTAGAAAAAGACACCCATTTTCTTGAATTAGGTGGGCATTCTTTAAAGGCTACGTTACTTACGGCTAAGGTAAATCAAGAATTTGAAATAGAATTGCTTTCGAGGGAGTTATTTCAAGCGCCAACATTTAATCAATATCTAGATGTTGTATCAAAAGCACAAAAGACTAAATACCAGCCAATGGAAGTTATAGAGGAGCAGGAGTATTATCCTGTCTCTTCTTCTCAAGAAAGATTGCTTGCAGTTCAGAATATGGATGAAACTGGTTTAGCTTATAATATGTCGGCGGCACTGATTCTTGAAGGAGAAGTAGATAAAGAGCGTGTAGAGAAAGTATTTAACACTTTAGTGGAGAGACATGATGCTTTTCGCACAGAGTTTGATTATATAAATGGAGAAGCAGTTCAGAGAATATCTAAGAATATTACTTTTAAAATGGATTATTTAGAAATTGATGATGTGAACGAATTAGAACCTTTAATCCGTAAATTTATTCGTCCTTTTAATGTTAATCAGGCACCACTATTACGTGTAGAACTTATTAAATTAAAAGGCCAGTACTTGCTCAATATAGATATGCATCATCTTATTGCAGATGGTATATCGGTGGATTTAATTATTTCTGAATGGAGCCGACTATACAATGGCGAAGAATTGCCACCGTTAAGAGTACAATATAAAGATTATGTATCTTGGGCTAACGCTAAAGAACAAAATGATATGCAAGAAAAAGAAAGATATTGGTTAGATCAGTTTAAAGGCGAAATTCCAATATTGGATATGCCGACTGATTATTTGAGACCTCAAATGCAAAGTTTTGAAGGTGACACGTACAAGTTTATGTTACCAGATGATATAAAAGAAGGTTTAAAAACCTTAAGTGAGACAACTGATACAACGTTATTTATGATTATGCTAGCTGCTTATCACACCTTGCTTTCTAAGTATACCGGCCAAGAGGATATTATTGTCGGAATTCCTGCTGCTGGAAGGATGCATGAAGATACAAAAGGTATTGTTGGCTTATTTGTAAATACATTAGCTATTCGAAATTATCCAATGGCAAATAAATCTTTTCATAATTTCCTAGCGGAAGTAAAGGAAACTATCTTAGGCGCTTTAGATCATCAAGACTATGCTTTTTCAAATTTAGTCAACAAATTAGGATTAACGAGAGATCTAAGTCGTAATTTCCTGTTTGATACGATGTTCTCGTTTTTCAATACTGATTCTCAGCAATGGGATACAAAAGATTTGAGTATTAAACCGTATGAATTTAAAACAAATATCTCTAAATTTGATTTGGTTTTAAATGCAGAGCAAAAAGCTGATGACATTTATTTAGAATTTGAATACTGCACAAAATTATTTAAGTCAGAGACTATTGAACAGCTTGGACGTCACTATATTCATGTATTAAGGGAAGTAATCTTAAAAGGAAATACAGAGCTTTCACAAATAGAAATTTTGGCTAATAAAGAGAAAGCGAGTATGGATTTCAAATTTAATAATACTTTTAAAGATCGTCAGGGAAGTCAACCACTACACTACTATGTTGAAGAGCAAGTACGAAATAACCCTAAGGAGATTGCAGTAGTATTTGAAGATAAAAAATTAACTTATAAAGAACTCAATGATTATGCCAATGAACTAGCAAACTTGCTCCTAAGTAAAGGGATTAATGCATCGCATAGAGTGCCAATTATTATGAACAGGGACCTTGAAGTAGTTGTATCAATGTTAGCGGTTATGAAGATAGGTGCTTCATTTGCACCTATAGACATAAACTGGCCAATTAATCGCAAAATAGATGTTTTAAAAGAACTAGAGAGTCCAGTGGTTATCACAAATGAAAAGTTAACTAATTTTAATGGGGAACTACCATATGAATTTTATTATATCCAATTGGAAAACTTTTCAGGAGTAGATAAAAATCCTGATGTAGAAGTAGATAAAGAGGATCCTCTCTATGTCATCTTTACTTCTGGTTCAACAGGAAAGCCTAAAGGAGTAATTGTTCCGCATAGAGGTGTGATAAATCGTTTACTTTGGATGAATGATTATTATGGTATTGAATCGGCAAAAAGCGTACTTCAAACAACTGATCATATTTATGATAGTGTAGTTTGGCAAATTTTTTGGCCGTTGATGAATGGTGGTAAGACAACTCTTACAAATAAGGAAGATACTTTAAATGCTGATTACATTTGTTCAATTGTACATGAACAGAAAATTACAATGACTGATTTTGTACCATCTGTGTTCAATACGATAGTAAGTCAACTTGAAAAAAATCAGGTTATTCATGAGAAGTTAAAATCTCTTATGCAAGTCATTATTGGGGGAGAAGAAATTACACCTAAGACTGTTCAATATTTTATTAAGGTATTTCCACATGTAAAAGTTACAAATTTATATGGTCCTACGGAAGCGAGTATTGGTTGTATATTCTATGAAGTTAATGGTCATGAGGATAAAATTCCAATTGGTAAACCAATAGATAATACAAAGATTTATATTCTAGATCAATATTTAAAACGCGTACCAGTGGGTGTTCCAGGGCATTTATATATATCAGGTGAACCACTTGCAATTGGGTATTTAAATAATGAGAAAGCTACACGGGAAGCCTATATTGAAAATCCTTATGGAACAGAAGGCTATAAAAAAATGTATAAAACGGGTGATGTAGCAAAGTACTTGCCGGATGGAAATATTGCATATCTCGGAAGGTCAGATCTTCAAATTAAAATTAGAGGATATAGAATTGAATTAAATGAAATTGAATTTTATTTAGAACAATTTGAAGAAATTAACGAAGCGATTGTAACAACTCAAGAAATAAATGGTACTACGTTCTTATTTGGATATGTTGTCGGAGAGAAAAACATCGATTTAGAACAAATTCTCGAAGCGCTGGCAAAACAATTGCCTGAATATATGATTCCGACTAAATTAATGCAAATAGACAAAATCCCAATTGCTTTTAGTGGTAAAGCGAATAGAAAAGCATTGCCGAAGTTTGATTGGACGGATAGTGTAGTCTCTTATGAATCTCCTAAAAATGAGATGGAGGAATTATTGACGCAAATTTGGATAGAAGTTTTAAATATATCAGAAGTAGGGACTCATGATAACTTCTTTCATATAGGTGGAGATTCAATAAAAGGTTTGCAAATTATTTCAAAACTAAAGGCTAAGGGTTATGAATTAACGTTAAAAGACTTATTCCAAAACCCAAAGATTCAAAATCTAGCACTATACGTGAAAAAGAATGCAAGAATACCAAATCAAGGTCCTATTGAAGGAGACGTGATTCTGTCTCCGATACAAAGCAGGTTCTTTAAAGAACAGGGGAAAAGTTTGAATCACTTTAATCAATCTGTAATGTTATTTAATTCCGAAGGTTTTAATGAAGATTACATTAAACTTGTATTTGAAAAACTATTAACACATCATGATGCATTGCGAATGAAGTATGAAAATGAAAGTGGTTTATTTAAACAAACGAATACAGGTATAGATAATATTACTGTAGATTTAATTGTCAATAATTTTGAAGATTATGATAATGTCGATGAATTAATAGAATTAGAGGCAAATCAAATACAAAGTAGTTTAAACATTTTTGAAGGTCCATTGATGAAAGTGGGTTTATTTAAAACAAGTGATGGAGATCATTTATTAATTGTTATTCATCATCTTGTAATAGATGGTGTATCGTGGAGAATTATATTACAAGATTTGGAATCCCTGTATACAGGATTAATTACAGGAAATAAAATTCAATTACCACCAAAAACGGACTCATATCAAAAATGGGCAAATCACCTTTATCAATATGCTACAAGTGAAGAACTTTTAGTAGAAAAAGAATATTGGTTAAATGTTCAACAAGATCCAGCTCACTTAATTCGAAAGGATAAATATGCAGAAGATGATACTTTTGGTGTAAGTTCAAATATCGAATTTACTTTAGACAATGAATACACTAAAAAATTATTAAACGAAGCTCATCAAGTATATAACACAGAAATCAGTGATATTTTATTAACTGCATTAGGATTAAGTATGGCCGAGTGGAAAAAATCTGGACAAACATTAATTTACTTAGAAGGTCATGGGAGAGAATCCTTTATAGAAGATATTGATATTTCTAGAACAGTTGGATGGTTTACGTCTTTATATCCGGTATTACTGGATATAGATGTGGAAAAGGAACTTTCCTACCAAATAAAGCATGTGAAGGATAGTATTAAGCGTATTCCTAATAAAGGATTCGGTTACGCTGTACTGAAATATTTGAATGAGGCAGCTAAAGTAGAGCTAAACCAAAAACCAGAAGTTAGTTTTAATTACCTTGGTCAATTTGATACGGATGTAAACACAAGTTTATTTAACTATTCGAATATCCCAAGTGGTCAAGAAATTGGTAAGGATATTGTTAGATCAGTTGTTTTAGATATTAATTGTATGATTAAAGATGGGCAGTTAACGGTTGTTTTTAATTACAATACAAAAGAATTTAAAGAGAGTAATGTTCAACAACTTGTAGAGTTGTATCAGCAAAAATTAATTGAAATTATTAATCATTGTTGTAATAAGACAGCTGTAGAAAAAACACCAACAGATTTTACCTATAATCAATTATCTATTGAGGAATTAGGGAACCTTGCTAATAAATTGTCTCTAAAACTAAAATCTTAAAAAGGTGGTTAGCGCATTGAACGAGGTAGCTATAAAGAATATCTATCCATTAACTCCTATGCAGGAAGGGCTACTATTTCATGACATGTTGAATAATGAATCTGAAGCCTATTTTGATCAGACTGTTATTACAATCAAAGAAAAGCTAGATTTAGATTTATTTAGAAAAAGTTTTCAATTGCTAGTTAATCGACATGATGCTTTACGAACTTTATTTGTATATAAAGAAACAAAACAACCCCTCCAAATTATCTTGGAGGGGCGGGATGTAGACGTTAAATATGAGGATATTTCATATTTATCGCAGATAGATCAAGATAAATATATAACGGATTTTACTTCTCAAGATCGACAAGATCGTTTCGATCTTGAGAAGGACACTCTAATTAGAATGACAGTATTAGATTTAAATAAAAGCAGTTGCAAGCTAATCCTTAGCTTTCACCATATTATAATGGATGGTTGGTGTATTGGAACAATTATCAAAGATTTATTTCAAATATATAGAGCGATGAAACAGAATACGGAATTAAATTTGGATCCTGTTTATCCATATAGCGAGTATATCCATTGGCTTGAAAAGCAAAATAAAATGGAGGCTAAAGCATACTGGGAACAGAATCTTGAGGGGATAACAGGTAAGAGTACAATTTCAGGTGATAATCAACTAAATAAAATTACCGAATATAAATTAGAAAATAATATTTTTACATTTGATAAGGAATTAAGTTCCAAATTAACTCAAATTGCTCAATATAATGAAGTTACTATGAGTACTGTTTTTCATGCCTTATGGGCCATATTACTTCAAAAATATAATTATACAGACGATGTTGTTTTTGGATCAGTAGTTTCTGGACGACCACCTGAGGTTGAAGGTATTGAAAATATGATAGGGCTATTTATCAATACAGTACCTATACGTGTACAAGCTAGAAATCTTAATACTTTCTCTGAACTAGTACTTCATGTTCAAGAAACAATGATGAATGCAAATAAGAATCATTATATTTCTCTTGCAGATATTCAAGCGCTTAGTCCTATAAAAAGCGATCTAATCCATCACATTATTGCATTTGAGAATTATCCAGTATCTGAAGAGATATCAGGTGAAGGTACAGAGACAATTGTTCAAGTTGGTGAAGTGGATGGTTTTGAACAAACTAATTATGATTTTAATATAGGGGTTATACCTGGAGAGGAATATAAGATTAAGTTTGCATACAATGCTTATATTTATAGTCAAGATCATATTGAAACATTGAAATCTCATCTTAAAGAAATTGCACTTCAAGTTGCAGAGCATCCAATGATAAAGCTAGAAGATATTCATATGATAAACCTTGAAGAGAGACAGCTTATTGTATGCGATTTTAATAACACTAGTACAAGTTTTCCTGAAGACAAAATGATTCATCAGCTCTTTGAAGAACAAGTAAAGAAAATGCCTGATCGACTTGCTATAGTATCAGGAGAAGAGAAGCTTAGTTATAAGGAATTAAATGAAAAATCAAATGATCTTGCTCATATTCTAAGACAAAAAGGAGTAGAGGCGGATCAAGTTATTGGAATAGCAACAACACGCTCATGTGAAATGATGATTGGGTTAATGGCTATTTTAAAGGCCGGAGCTGCCTATTTACCAATTAATCCAAATGATCCAGTAGATAGGATTCGATATATTTTACAAGATAGTGGTGCGAAAGTGGTATTAGCTCAACAGCAGTTTGTAAGCCAAGTAAGAGGTTATGATAATCAATTAGATATTATTAATATCAATAAGGATAAGAGTTATAATACTCTTGATTTAGAGCCAGTAGCTTCTCCAAATCATTTGGCGTATATTATATACACTTCGGGTTCAACCGGTAGGCCTAAAGGGGTAATGATTGAACATAAATCGTTAATCAATCGTCTAAATTGGATGCAAAAAAAATATCCACTTAATGAAACAGATGTGATTTTACAGAAGACTTCTTATACGTTTGATGTTTCAGTTTGGGAGCTTTTTTTATGGGCATTAAGTGGTTCAACTTTATGTATGTTAGCACCAGAAGAAGAGAAGGATCCAGAAAGTATTGTACAAGCAATAAATAAGTATTCAGTAACTAACTTACATTTTATTCCGTCCATGCTATCTGTATTTTTAGATTATGTTCAGGCTAAGCGAGTATTTAAAGAACTTCGCAGTATTAGGAGAGTTTTTACAAGCGGTGAGGCGTTACTACCAGTTCATGTTGAACAATTTAACAAATTATTATATGAAGAAAATGGGACAAGTTTGCATAATTTATATGGTCCTACAGAAGCGACAATTGATGTTACTTATTATGACTGTCCTATAACTGGTGATGTTAATATAGTACCGATTGGAAAACCAATTGATAATACTCGTTTATACATTGTAGACCAAGCTGGGAAATTATTGCCTATTGGTATCCCCGGGGAACTTTGTATTGCTGGAGTAGGTTTGGCAAGAGGATATATAAATAATCGGAAATTAACAGAAGAAAAGTTTTTATTAGGACCTGTCGAAAATGAACGAGTATATAGAACTGGGGATTTAGCTCGCTGGCTACCTGATGGAAATATTGAGTATTTAGGTAGAATGGATCACCAAGTTAAAATTAGAGGATTTAGAATTGAATTGGGAGAGATTGAAACTAAATTACTGAATAATCGGAATGTAAAAGAGGCTATTGTGGTTGCATATGATGATTACAAATTAGGAAAGTATTTATGTGCATACTTGGTAACTGAATTTGATTTAGAACCTGAAGCGGTTAAAGAGTACTTAAGGCTTTCTTTGCCAGAGTACATGGTGCCAACACATATGGTTATATTAAATGAATTACCGCGTTTATCAAATGGAAAATTAAATCGTAAGGCGTTACCAAAACCAGAGCAATTAGTAAGTAGTACTACTTATGTTCCGCCAAGTAATGAAATAGATCGTAGATTAGTAAAGATATGGGAAAATGTTTTAAACATGAATCATATTGGAATAAAAGATCATTTCTTTGAATTAGGTGGTCACTCTTTAAAGGCAACTTTATTGTTAGTAGCAATTAATAGCGAGTTTAATATCAACATTAAATTAAAAGATATATTTGACTATCCAACTCTTGAAGAGCTGAGTTCTTTAATAGCAAAACAAGATCAAAGTTTAGCATATAGTGAAATTAATCCAATTGATGATGGTAGAAGTTATTATCCAGTATCATTTTCACAAAAACGACAATTGGTATTAACGCAATTAGAAGATACTGAATTATCTTATAACATGCCTGCCGCTCTAATGATTCATGGTGAAATTAATAAAGACCGAGTTGAAGAAGTTTTGCAAAAAATTGTAGATAGACATGAAGCATTTCGAACTTCTTTTCATTGGAATGAAGGGCAACCAGTACAAAAAATTCATGAGAATATTGAATTTGAATTAGATTACAAAACGATATCTGAAAAAAATAAACTAGAAAAAGTAATGATAGAGGATGAGATAAGAAGCTGTATACATTCATTTGATTTAGAAGTTCCGCCCTTACTAAGAGCAACGTTAATAAAATTTGAAGAAACTAAGCATTTATTAGTAATTGATATGCATCATATTGTTTCTGATGGTGTATCTATATCAATTTTAGTTAGTGAATTCAACAAATTATACAGTGGTGATTCTCTCGAACCTTTATCAATTCAATACAAAGATTATGCAGTATGGCAAATAGAAGAGGTAGAGAAGGGGAAAATGAAAGAGCAAGAGAGTTATTGGATGAACATTTTTAAAGATGAAATTCCTATTCTAAATTTGCCGACGGATATGTCCAGACCGACACTACAGACATTTAAAGGATCAACAATTACTAGAATATTAGATAAAAAGATAACAGAAAAAATTAGTAAAGTAATGAAGGAACAAAATGTGACACTGTATATGGTCCTTTTAACAGCATATAACGTTTTGTTATCTAAATATTCAGGACAAGAAGATATTATTATAGGCTCACCTGTTTCAGGGAGAAGGCATCCAAAAGTTAATAATACGATAGGAGTATTTATTAATACAGTAGCTCTAAGAAATTTTCCTTCTGCACAAAAGACTTTTGCTGAGTTTTTATTAGAAGTAAAAGAAAATACTTTATCAGCATTTGAACATCAAGAGTATCCATTTGAAATGTTAGTAGAGAAATTAGATTTGCGAAGAGATATTAACAGAAATCCAATTTTTGATACGATGTTTGTTATGCAAGAAGGAAATCAGCAAATTAAAGTAGACGGCACACGAATTACGCCAGTTTCTTACAATCCTGAAGTATCTAAATTTGATTTAACATTAAGTGCAGCTGAGGATCATGAAACAATACAATTAAATTTTGAATATAGTTCCGCGTTATTTTATCCACAGAGTGTGGAAAGAATAGCTAATCATTTCATGCAGATTTTAGATAGGTTATTAGAGAACCAAAATGCTAAGATTAACCAAATTAATATGGTGTCATTATTAGAAGAAAATACTCTTATTAGGGAGTTTAACCGGACAAATAAATACTATCCAAAGAATGAAACGATTCATCAAATGTTTGAAAAGCAGGTAGAGAGAACACCGGATCGTATTGCGGTTCGATTTGAAGGAAGCACGTTGACTTATCGTCAATTAAATGAAAAGGCCAATCACCTTGCCCGAGTACTACGTGGAAAAGGTGTGGCTAAGGATCAGATTGTAGGAATTTCCGTACATCGTTCTCTTGAGATGATGATTGGTTTGCTTGCCATCTTAAAAGCGGGTGGGGCATATTTACCAATCCAGCCGGAAGATCCAACTGAACGTTTTAACTATTTAATAGAAGATAGCCAAACGAATCTTGTTTTAACACAAAGACATTTGAAAGATGAACTTGAATCTCGTCTAAGAGATGTTGAAATAGTTTCAATTGAAGATGAGTTGTTAGTTTCAACTGTTGAATCCAGCCAAAATTTAAACTTGGATTATCATGAAAATGATATGATGTATGTCATTTATACATCAGGATCTACCGGAAAGCCAAAAGGTGTTATGGTTGAACACGCTTCCCTTATTAATCGTTTGAATTGGATGATTGATGCGTATCAATTCGACCAAAATGATATTATTTTACAAAAAACACCGTATACCTTTGATGTTTCTCTTTGGGAACTATTTGCTTGGGCACTTCAAGGTGCATCAGTTAGCTTCTTACCTCCAGGTGGTGAGAAAGATCCGTCTATTATTACAAAAACTATTGAAGATAGTAAAGTAACCATTCTTCATTTTGTACCGTCTATGTTAAATGTATTTTTAGAGTACGTGAAAGAAAGCGGTACGGCAAAACGGTTACAAGGTGTACGATATGTTTTTGCCAGTGGAGAAGCATTGATGTCAGAACATGTAAAACGGTTCAATAATCTGTGGCATCATGAATGTGGAACAACATTGCATAACTTGTATGGACCAACTGAGGCGACAGTAGATGTATCGTATTATGACTGTCCTACTGAAAATGAGGCTGTACCAGATTTAATTCCAATTGGCCGACCAATTGACAATACTCGTTTATATATTCTTGATCAGCATAAACAAGTTGTACCAATTGGGGTTTCCGGTGAATTACACATTGCAGGCGATTGTCTCGCAAGAGGGTATTTGAACCGGGAAGAATTAACAGCGAAGACTTTTGTGAATGATCCATTTGTTGAAGGGGAAAAAATGTACAAAACAGGTGACCTTGTACGCTGGAAAGAAAATGGAGAAATTGAATATCTGGGGCGTATTGATCACCAAGTGAAAATTAGAGGCCATCGTATCGAGTTAGGAGAAATTGAACAAACGTTATTACAACATGAGGTGGTTCAAGAAACTGTAGTTTTAGCTAAACAAAATAAAAATGAAAGTCCAATATTATGTGCATATATTGTAAGTCATACACCAATTTCAGAAATAGCATTTAGGAACTATTTAAATAAGCGATTACCTGAGTATATGGTTCCAAAATTGTATATTCAATTAGAACAAATGCCACTTCTATCAAATGGTAAAGTAAACCGTAAAGCCTTACCAGATCCAGCAGGACAATTAAAGGTTACTGTCAATTATGTACCACCTGCAAATGAGATTGAGAAATTATTAGTGAACATTTGGAGTGAAGTACTAAATTATGATGGAGAAATTGGAACTCATCATAATTTCTTTGAACTAGGAGGAGACTCGATTAAGGCAATTCAAGTTGCAACGAGATTAAATAAATTTAATTTAAAAATGAATATTAAAGATCTTCTTCAACTTCAAACTATAGCAGCGCTTTCACCTTATATAAAAGAAGAGCGTCGTAAAATCGAACAAGGAATAGTTACAGGAAAGGTTAAACTATCACCAATTCAAAAATGGTTCTTTGAAGAGTCATGTGAAGATATGGAACATTGGAACCAATCTGTTATGCTCTACAGTGAAATGAATTTAGAAAAAGATGTTTTAAAAATAGTATTCGAAAAATTGGTAGAACATCATGATGCTCTTAGAACAACTTATAAGATAGAGGAAAAAGATTATATAGGTGTAATAAATGATGTTACACATACTGCGTATTCATATGAAGTAGTAGATTTAAGAAAAGATAGTAACTATTTAGAGGAAATTGAGCGTATAGCAAATCAAACTCAAAAACAAATAAATTTATATGAAGGGCCTTTGGTGCATACGAAGGTGTTCCAAACAGAAAAAGGGGACTATCTATTAATAGTTATTCATCATTTAGTTATAGATGGTATATCTTGGAGAGTTATTCTAGAAGATTTAGAGAGCGGTTATATGCAAGGGGTAAATGGAAAAGATATTGTTTTTCAAGATAAGACAAATTCTTGGAAAGACTGGATTAATGAAATTTATGAATATGTTCAAACAAACGAGTTTAAAAAACATAAAGGGTATTGGAGTAGTATTGAAAATAAGACATATCATAATCTATTTAAAACTGTATCAGATAAAGAACGAACTTTTGAAAATATGGACCAATTTACAGTGGCTTTATCCAAAAAAGAAACGGATCTTTTATTGAGTGAGGCACATTATGCATACGGGACAGAAATAAACGATTTATTATTAACTGCACTCGGTATGGCTCTTAAGAGTAGTTTTAATCGATCTGATTTTACCATTACTCTTGAGGGGCATGGTAGAGAAGAGTTATTTAAGGATATGAATGTCACAAGAACTGTTGGTTGGTTTACAACAATGTATCCTATTCATTTGGATATGCAGTTTAGCGAAAGTTTATCGTATCAAATTAAACATATAAAAGAAAGTTTACGTCGTATTCCTAATAAAGGAATTGACTATGGTATTTACAGATATATAAATCCAAGTACATTAAATCAAGCTATAGGACAAGAAATTAGATTTAATTACCATGGTCAGATAGAGCAAGAAACTAAATCGCATATATTTGCAAATTCAAATTTATCTACAGGGAAATCTGTAAGTCCAAATGCTATGGCACCGTTTGCTTTAGATATTAATGGAAGTGTTGAAGAAGATTCATTACTTATAAAAATTGAATTTAATAAGTATCAATTTTCAATAGAAGATATTATGAAACTGGCAAATGAATTTATTCACCGTTTGTTGGAAGTGATTAATCATTGTACGAATAAGACTGAAAAGGAACTAACACCTAATGATGTTGGCAATGCAGATCTATCAATAGAAGACCTAAATAGTATTTTAAATTTTTATAATGATTAAAAATGTGGGGTGGATTGTTTGATTCCTAAATTACAAGTACAAAGTGTATTTAATTTGACACCTATGCAAAACGGAATATTATTTCATGAGCTAATGGATAAAGAATCATTTGCTTATTTTGAACAAGTTAGTTGTACGATAGATAGAACACTAGATATGACAGTATTAAGAAAAAGCTTAAAAATCCTGTTTGATCGCCACGAAAATCTAAGGGGAAATATATTTTACAAGAATATTGAGGAGCCGAAGTTTGTTGTATTTAAAGAAAAAATTCCTCATATTCAATTTGAAGACTTTTCAAAACTGGATGACGTAGAATGTAAATTATCTGTTGAACAGTTCTTGAAAAAAGATAAAGAAAAAGGATTCAATTTACTTACAGATGATTTATTAAGAATTTCTGTTCTTATAATGAATGATAAAAGTTGTAAATTTGTTTTAAGCTTTCATCACATTATAATGGATGGTTGGTGCGTAGACATTGTTTTAAAAGATTTATTTGAAGTTTACGAATTACTTCTTAAGGAGAAACCGGTTCTTCTAGAACCTGTTTCTCCTTATAAAGGATATATAAATTGGTTAGAGCAACAGGATAAAGAAGAGGCATTGTTTTATTGGAGAAATCATCTTAGTGATATTGAGGAAAAAAGCTTACTTCCTTCAAGTTTACGTAATAGTAGTAATAATAGGTACATGTTAGAAAATTATACGATGTCTTTCAGTGAAGAAATGACAGAAGGATTAACAGAACTTGCTCGGAAATTTAGGGTAACTTTAAGTACAGTTGTACATACATTGTGGGGAGTCCTATTACAAAGATACAACAATACAGATTGTATAGCCTTTGGTTCAGTGATTTCTGGAAGACCTTCAGAAATTCAAGGAATTGAAAATATGGTCGGTTTATTTATTAATACGATTCCTTTAGTAGTACAAAGTGGAATTTCAGAAACTTTTTCAAGTTTATTAAATAAAGTACATCAAAATATGATAAATGCTAATGAGTATGGTTACATTTCTTTAGCGGATATACAAGATGTTAGCCCTCTAAAAAATAATTTAATTCATCATATTATGGCATTTGAAAACTTTCCAGGAAATGATGAATTAGATGGGAGTTATGAGGAAAATTTTGAAGTTTTAGATATGGATGGTTTCGAACAAACGAATTATGATTGTACTATTTCTGTTATTCCTCGTAAAGAGTTATGCGTTAAATTTAGTTACAATGCATTGGCTTACAAGGAAAGCAAAATTAAAATGATAGCAAAGCATTTTAGGAGAATTGCACAACAGATAATAGAAAATCCCGATATTGCTATTTCAGATATGAAAATTGTGTCTAAAGAAGAACAAGAGATTCTTCTGAAAGACTTTAATCATACAGTGTATGAGTATCCTAAGCATGGAACGGTTCATCAATTGTTTGAAAAACAAGTGGA
>NZ_JBAWSX010000013.1:0-139669 GCF_037104725.1 Bacillus bruguierae
TCAAGATGAGATTTCCCATAGCGTTAAGCTAGTAAGATCCCTGAAAGATGATCAGGTTGATAGGTTCGAGGTGGAAGCGTGGTGACACGTGGAGCTGACGAATACTAATAGATCGAGGACTTAACCAAATAATATGAAGCAAATGTTATCTAGTTTTGAAGGAATATACCTTCATAAGTCTGGTAATGATGGCAGAGAGGTCACACCCGTTCCCATACCGAACACGGAAGTTAAGCTCTCTAGCGCCGATGGTAGTTGGGACTTTGTCCCTGTGAGAGTAGGACGTTGCCAGGCTTACAATATTCCGCAGTAGCTCAGTGGTAGAGCTATCGGCTGTTAACCGATCGGTCGTAGGTTCGAGTCCTACCTGCGGAGCCAATTGGAGAGCTGTCCGAGATGGCCGAAGGAGCACGATTGGAAATCGTGTATACGTCATAAGCGTATCAAGGGTTCGAATCCCTTGCTCTCCGCCATAAAAAATTTGGCCCGTTGGTCAAGTGGTTAAGACACCGCCCTTTCACGGCGGTAACACGGGTTCGAATCCCGTACGGGTCACCACTTTGGAGGATTAGCTCAGCTGGGAGAGCACCTGCCTTACAAGCAGGGGGTCGGCGGTTCGATCCCGTCATCCTCCACCATATAAAATAATGAATAGTATCATCGCGGGGTGGAGCAGTCTGGTAGCTCGTCGGGCTCATAACCCGAAGGTCGCAGGTTCAAATCCTGTCCCCGCAACCAATGGTCCCGTGGTGTAGTGGTTAACATGCCTGCCTGTCACGCAGGAGATCGCCGGTTCGACCCCGGTCGGGACCGCCATTTGTATAAAGGCTCGGTAGCTCAGTCGGTAGAGCAGAGGACTGAAAATCCTCGTGTCGGCGGTTCGATTCCGTCCCGAGCCACCATTTTAAAATAAATAAGCCGGCTTAGCTCAATTGGTAGAGCAACTGACTTGTAATCAGTAGGTTGGGGGTTCAAGTCCTCTAGCCGGCACCATGTAAGTTTCGGAGGGGTAGCGAAGTGGCTAAACGCGGCGGACTGTAAATCCGCTCCTTCGGGTTCGGCAGTTCGAATCTGCCCCCCTCCACCATTTATATTTTATATAGGGGCATAGTTTAACGGTAGAACAGAGGTCTCCAAAACCTCCGGTGTGGGTTCGATTCCTACTGCCCCTGCCAACACAATATGGCGGCTGTGGCGAAGTGGTTAACGCATCGGATTGTGGCTCCGACACTCGTGGGTTCGATTCCCATCAGTCGCCCCATTTTTAAATATAACTTTACAAAACAAATTGATTGTGATAATATACTAAATGTCCGGTTCGGATATTTTAAGGAATAAAATAATTAATGCATCATATAATGTATTAATAACTCGGTGGGCTATAGCCAAGCGGTAAGGCAACGGACTTTGACTCCGTCATGCGCTGGTTCGAATCCAGCTAGCCCAGCCATTTTTGCGGAAGTAGTTCAGTGGTAGAATACAACCTTGCCAAGGTTGGGGTCGCGGGTTCGAATCCCGTCTTCCGCTCCAAATTTAATATGGCGGCATAGCCAAGTGGTAAGGCAGAGGTCTGCAAAACCTTTACCACCGGTTCAAATCCGGTTGCCGCCTCCATATTATGCCGATGTGGCGGAATTGGCAGACGCGCACGACTCAAAATCGTGTTCCTTCTGGAGTGTCGGTTCGACCCCGACCATCGGTACTGTTTAGACGAGGTTACTCGTTTTTTTTTATGAACGTAAATAAATCGATTATATTAAGCGTTTTCTACTGTAGTAGAAGGCGCTTTTTTCTTTCTAGTCCTTAAAATTACAAATTTGTAAGGAAGTTGTAAGAGAAATCAATTGGATATTTTTAAAAAGAAAGGTATTCTTAAATTAAGAGTAATGAATGTTGAAAGGAATGGGGGTGTCTGTTGTGAAGGAACGAACAGCATATCGCACTTTGCATCATAATATTTCTTTAACTCCGATAGCAAAGATTTTTTATAAAGCCCTTATATTATTATTATTGCTAAGTTGTATGCTAGTGTTTGCTGGAAATAAAATGATTGAAAGTAAGGATATAAGTAAATTGACAGTACCTGCTCAATTTGAGTTACCAGAGCAATTAGGGAATGCATTTATCGCAACTGAGGATAAGAGGTTCTATCATCATAATGGATTAGATTATATTGCAATTGTTAGAGCTACAGTAGAAAATATAAAGGCTGGTGGTGTTGTACAAGGTGGCAGTACAATTACTCAGCAACTTGCAAAAAATGTTTTTTTAACAAGTGACCGAACATTTTCTCGTAAATGGAATGAAGTTTTCTATGCAAAAAAAATAGAGCGAACATTTACGAAAAATGAGATTTTAAAACTTTATGTAAGCAATATTTATTATGGAGAAGGAGCATGGGGCATTGAGAAAGCTGCGAAACTTTATTTTGATAAGCAGGTAGATCAATTAACATTAAGTGAAAGTGCTATGTTAGCGGCTGTTGTGAAAGCACCAGCTTATTATTCTCCAATACAAAATTATGATAAGGCTGTAGAAAGACGTAATATTGTGTTGAAGCTCATGGAGCGAGAAGGATATATTACTCATGCTGAATATGTACAAGCTGCAAGTGAAAAACTTGTTATTCGTCATGATATTCCTAATAATCAACCAGCAGAGCGTGTGAAAGCTGTGAGTTAAGAGTAAGTTCAAAAAGAACTTACTCTTTTTATGTGAATGAATAGAAACGAATTGAGACACAATATTGTCACATTTGTTTGATTTTGCTTATTTTATGAGCTACTTCAATGGACTGTTTATATGAGAATTGATATCATAAATATTGTATGTATAGTGGCATACAAAGAATAAAACATTAAAGAGGAATGTATATGAAGTCAAAAAATATTATGATTCTCGGTGTTATTTTTTCTGTTGCAGTGCTTATTGTAATTGGGACAATTGTATATAGTATTGTGAACGATAAGAAGGAAAAAGGAAAAGATACGTTTTTATATGGCTCGCAGCAATCTTTAGGAGAGAAAGATGCTACGATTCATATTGTTGAATTTGGAGATTTTAAATGCCCAGCTTGTCGTACATGGGATGTAACTGTATTGCCACGCTTAAAGGAAGAGTATATTAATAAAGGGAAAGTTCAGCTTCATTTCATTAATTTTCCTTTTATCGGGAAAGACTCTGATTTAGGTGCAGCAGCTGGAGAAGCGATTTATAAGCAAGATCCAAAAGCTTTTTGGACATTTTATGATGAAATATATCAAAATCAAAAGAATGAAAAAGAAGAGTGGATTACAGAGGATTTAATATTAGATATAGTAAAACAAAAGCTACCTACGATTGATGTAGAGAAGTTTAAAAAAGATGTAAAGAGTAAGGAAATAAAAGATAAAGTACAGAAAGATTTTGACCTTGCTCAAAAATTAAAAGTACAAGGTGCACCATCTATATATATAAATGGTAAACTTGTTAATCCAGATTATGATAGTATTAAGGCGGCAATTGATAAAGTTACGAAAAAGTGATGAGATATTCATCACTTTTTCGACTTTTTTCGATAAAATTATTGCACCGCCTTATATTACATGCTATACTTCTTAACATAAGTTAACCGAAAATTAATATTTTCTTAATATTTGCGGGTGTAGTTTAGTGGTAAAACAAGAGCCTTCCAAGCTCTGGTCGAGAGTTCGATTCTCTTCACCCGCTCCAGAAATTATTTCGTATTTTTATAATCATTGTGATCAACGCAGTGTTTCGTTTCTTAGATAAACGAGGCATTGCGTTTTTTTATGTTTTGAGTGCATGGATATATGTAAAAATAGTAATGTGTAATTCGTTATGATATATTGCAAATGCTTTTGACTAATGAGTAATGGAAGCAAAATGACTGCTTGTGAAATAAAATAAATATGCATGTTATAAGGAGAGTAAATGTGAATTTTGAACAATTAAAACAAGATGTTATTGCGTATAGTAAAACAATTGGTATTGATAAGATAGGGTTTGCGAGTGCCACGCCATTTGAGGAATTAAAGCAACGTCTTATTCAGCAGCAACAATTAGGATATCAATCCGGTTTTGAAGAATCGGATATAGAAAAGAGAACGAATCCGGAATTGTTATTGCCAGGTGCAAAATCAATTATTGCTATTGCATTGGCGTATCCTTCGAAGTTAAAAAATGCACCACAAAGCAAACGAGGAGAGAGACGAGGGATTTTTTGCCGTGCTTCTTGGGGACAAGATTATCATCTTGTTTTGCGTGATCGTTTAGAGAAGCTGGAGGCATATTTAATTGAACGTTTACCCAATATAGAAGTCAAATCTATGGTAGATACGGGAGAATTAAGCGACCGTGCTGTTTCAGAGCGAGCAGGCATTGGATGGAGCGGAAAGAACTGTTCCATTATTACGCCGGAATTTGGTTCGTATGTTTATTTGGGCGAGATGATTACAAATATTCCTTTTCCACCAGATACTCCAATTGAAGATCAGTGCGGGAGCTGTACGAAGTGTATTGATGTTTGTCCGACAGGGGCGCTTGTCCAAGGCGGACAATTAAATTCTCAAAAATGTATTGCGTTTTTAACGCAAACGAAAGGATTTCTTCCGGAAGAATATCGAGACAAGATTGGAAATCGCATTTACGGATGCGATACGTGCCAAACTGTTTGTCCGAAAAACAAAGGGATAGATTTTCATAATCATCCAGAAATGGAACCTGACCCTGAACTTGTAAAGCCGCTATTAAAACCCCTTCTGACCATTAGTAATCGCGATTTTAAAGAAAAGTATGGGATCATGTCTGGATCGTGGCGAGGGAAAAAGCCGTTACAACGAAATGCAATCTTGGCACTGGCTCATTTTAAAGACGAAACGGCCATTCCTGATTTAATTGCTGTAATGAAAGAAGATCCTCGTCCTGTTATTCGCGGCACAGCGGCATGGGCATTAGGAAAAATTGGCGGAGAAGGGGTGCAAGAGGCGATTGAAAAAACGAAAGAGCGGGAAAAAGATGAAGAAGTGCTTCATGAGATGAATCGTGGCCTTGAACTATTAGCTAAGAAAAAATAGCAGATTATCCTTCAGTCCCTCATATTGTAATAAGGGGAGGGGAGACTCTATGTCTGTAAAACAGCATCTTCAACAGTGTCTGCAAAGGAAATTGGATTATATAACAAATAAACGTATGAATGAAGCAGAAATTTCAGATGATATTGTTGACATGTTACACCGTAAAAAGAAGCTCTTTAAAAGACGTAATGCTGAGATTGTAAAAAGCAATGCTAACGTATCTTTTCTTAGACAGTTAAAAGGTGTGAACTATGATGAAGTAGATTATCAAATTCATTTTCAGTATTTTATTCGTCATCATCATTTATTTTATGTAGAGGAAGAACAAATGGAGAGGCGTTTACGATTAGAAGATGGATGTATCAAGCAAGATATAGCAATTGGAACGCCGATAGATGAACAGAAAGTTGGAACGTTAGAACGTGAAGTAACAAAGGGAAAAGGACAATATATTCCATACAGTTATAATCGCTTAGAGGCAGTGAAATATGCAGAGCGGTGGTGGGATGATCGGAATCCAGCTTATCAGAACTTCCAAGATAATTGTACAAATTTTATTTCGCAATGTCTGCATGCTGGTAAAACACCAATGACTGGATATCCGAATATTCGCAGTGGATGGTGGCAGCAAAATCGCCAATGGAGCTGGAGCTGGGCGGTAGCTCATTCTTTTCATTGGTACTTATCAAGTGATTCTCTAGGACTTCGAGCAAAGCGAGTTGAGAAGCCACAGGATCTAATGCTTGGAGATATCATTGTATACGATTTTGAAAATGATGGAAGATGGAATCATACGACAATTGTCGTGGCAAAAGATGCTAATGGTATGCCTCTTGTAAATGCACATTCTGCCAATAGTCGCAGACGTTATTGGGATTATGAAGATTCAAGTAAGTATACACCGCAAATGAAATATAAGTTTTTTCATATTCTTGATAATGACTAGAGATTTTTTATCCAAGTGGTATAATACGTAGTAGAAAAAGATTGAGGTGAACATTGTGGGAATACATGTTGTTTTATATCAACCAGAAATTCCAGCGAATACAGGTAATATTGCGCGTAGTTGTGCAGCAACAGGTGCAGAATTACACTTAATTAGACCGCTTGGATTTTCTACTGACGATAAAGCGTTAAAGCGTGCTGGATTAGATTATTGGGAACACGTAAAAATTACGTATTATGACTCTATTGAGGAATTTTATGAGAAAAATGAAAATGGTGAGTTTTTCTACTTAACAAAGTATGGAGAGAAAGCACACACAACATTTGATTATAGTAACGTAGAAAAAGATTATTATTTTGTATTTGGAAGAGAAACAAATGGTCTTCCAGCAAATGTTATTGAACATAATTTTAATCGTTGCTTACGCATTCCAATGACTGATAAAGTTCGTTCTTTAAACTTATCTAATACTGCCGCTATTTTAATTTATGAGGCATTACGTCAACAAAATTATCCAGGATTAGATGTAGAAATTGTTTATTAAAAGCTGTCATATGGAGAGACTTTATTTTATAACAGGTAAAAAGTGATGAGCAAGCTCATCACTTTTTATTTTGTTCTTGGTTTATCATTGTATCCTGATGTAAAAATAGCAGTAAGAAATGTGAGCATAACACCTAAAATTAATAAAAGCTTCATGAGAATAGCCCCCATTCATATTTATCTCTATCATTTTTATTATATCGAATTTTCTATCAATTTAGGTAATAAACTTTATAAAAGTTTGTGTATGATTTCATTTTGATTCGTATGAATGTTTAAGGACATCCTCGCATACTTTTATAATAATCCGCTTGAACAAGGAGATGGGGGAGGAGCTATAATGGATATTTTAAAGAAAATCGAACAGCACCGGGAAGCAGAAGAGCGTTTAAAGTGGGAAGGGACATTTGCTGACTATTTAGAAATTCTAAAAGAAAGACCATGGGTAGCACAAACAGCACATTCTCGTATTTATAATATGATAAAGGATGCTGGAATTGAAGAAGTAGATGGCAGAAGAAAATATAATTTCTTCAGTAATCAATTATTTGGGTTAGAAGAAGCATTAGAACGTCTTGTAGAAGAATATTTTCATCCATCTGCAAAACGATTAGACGTAAGAAAACGAATTTTATTATTAATGGGACCAGTTAGCGGCGGGAAATCTACATTAGTTACAATGTTAAAGCGTGGATTAGAGGCATATTCACATACTGATCGCGGTTCGGTTTTTGCAATAAAAGGTTGTCCCATGCATGAAGATCCGCTTCATCTTATTCCGCATCATTTACGTGATGATTTTTATGCAGAGTATGGAGTGCGGATTGAAGGGAATTTATCACCACTAAACTTAATGCGTTTAGAAAAAGAATACGGCGGCAGAATTGAAGATGTAATTGTCGAGCGTATTTTCTTCTCGGAAGATCGGAGAACGGGGATTGGAACATTTAGTCCATCTGATCCGAAATCACAAGATATTGCTGATTTAACAGGTAGTATCGATTTTTCTACTATTGCTGAATATGGTTCAGAATCTGATCCGCGTGCTTACCGTTTTGACGGGGAGTTAAATAAAGCAAACCGCGGAATGATGGAATTTCAAGAGATGTTAAAATGTGATGAAAAATTTTTATGGCATTTATTATCACTAACGCAAGAAGGAAATTTTAAAGCAGGTCGATTTGCATTAATCTCCGCAGATGAGCTAATTGTTGCTCATACGAATGAAACAGAATATCGTTCCTTTATTTCTAATAAGAAAAATGAAGCACTTCATTCACGGATTATTGTAATGCCAATTCCATATAATTTACGGGTAAGTGAAGAAGAGCATATTTATGAGAAGATGATTCATGAAAGTGATGTTTCTGATGTGCATATTGCACCGCATACATTTCGCGTTGCAGCGACGTTTACAATTTTAACGCGCTTAAAAGATCCGAAGCGGCCAGACATCGATTTAATTAAGAAAATGCGTTTATATGATGGTGAGATGGTGGAAGGATACAATTCTATTGATGTAGAAGAATTACAGCGGGAATATCAAGATGAAGGTATGAGTGGAATTGATCCGCGTTATGTAATAAACCGTATTTCTTCTACGATTATTCGTAAAGAAGTAGCGTCAATTAATGCCTTAGATGTATTACGTTCTTTAAAGGATGGATTAGATCAACATCCATCCATTAGTAATGAAGATCGTGAACGCTACATGAATTTCATTTCATTAGCGCGTAAAGAGTATGATGAAATTGCGAAGAAAGAAGTACAAAAAGCGTTTGTATATTCATATGAAGAATCAGCGAAGACACTTATGGATAATTATTTAGATAACGTAGAAGCATATTGCAATAAGTCGAAACTGCGTGACCCGTTAACTGGAGAAGAAATGAGTCCTGATGAAAAACTTATGCGTTCTATTGAAGAACAAATTGGTATTTCTGAAAACGCGAAGAAAGCGTTCCGTGAAGAAATTTTAATTCGCATTTCTGCATATGCTCGCAAAGGGAAGCGATTTGATTATAATTCGCATGAACGTCTTCGCGAGGCAATTCAGAAGAAATTATTCGCTGATTTGAAGGATGTTGTCAAAATTACGACGTCAACGAAAACACCGGATGAGAATCAATTGAAGAAAATTAATGATGTTGTAGCAAGGTTAATTGATGAACATGGCTACAATTCCACATCGGCAAACGAATTGCTCCGCTATGTAGGTAGCTTATTAAATCGATAATAGTCATAGTTGTAGAAAAAGAAAAGCTGTCTCTTATTTGAGGCAGTTTTTTTGTATCTTTTGTTCAACATATAAGTTACCGCTATGCAGAACAAAACATGCCCGCTACTTGCTTCCTTTGTTTAAAACATGGCAAGTGGCAGAAAAAGGCCCTGACCGCTTCTATGCATGGCCAGACGCTCTCGTCCTCCTAAAAAGAAAGAGGTTTTATGCCGTTTTTCAACGTAACTTTATATAAATCCATTTTAATGTTCAGACACATAAGCCACTGCCATATAGAACACAAAATGACTTGCACTCGCCTGCTCCCTTTGTTTAAAACATGGCAAGTGGCAGAAAAAGGCCCTGACCGCTTCTATGCATGGCCAGATGCTCTCGTCCTCCCTAAAAAGAAAAGGTTTTTATGCCGTTTTTAACTGGAATTTATATATAGGTCATGCTTGTCCACTATGAATAAATTAAAATGCAATCTTATGAATTTATTTGTCAATTATTTTCACAATGAGCATATGATAGAGTAACCAACCATTCATACAGAAAAAAGTCAACACAATACAATATGTTGCCTAGCTGTAAAGTGTGCAACAATGCATTGTGTTTCTTTCTTAATTATGGAAGTGTATTTTTTCGTTGCTTATGTTCTAACTAAGAAGCTTATGTTTTAGGATGTATTTTAATGAAAGCATAAAAAACTATGTAAGGAGGGAAAGGAATGACAGAAGAAAATCAATCCAATTATACGATTTCACAGGAAAATTGGTCCCTCCATCGTAAAGGACATGATGATCAGCAACGTCATCAAGAAAAAGTACAGGAGGCAATAAAAAATAATTTACCAGACCTTGTTACAGAAGAAAGTATTATCATGTCCAATGGCAGGGATGTTGTAAAAATACCAATTCGTTCACTAGATGAATATAAAATTCGTTATAACTATGATAAAAATAAGCATGTTGGTCAAGGAACAGGTGATAGTAAAGTGGGTGATGTTGTAGCGAGAGATGGATCTAGCGGTCAAAAACAAAAAGGAGCAGGAAAAGGAAAAGGCGCAGGAGACTCGGCAGGAGAAGATTACTACGAGGCAGAAGTATCGATTTTAGAGCTTGAGCAAGCATTTTTTAAAGAGTTAGAGCTCCCTAATTTGAAGAGGAAAGAACTGGATGAAAATCGCATTGAACACATTGAATTTAACGACATTCGCAAAACGGGTCTTTGGGGGAACATTGATAAAAAACGGACGATGATGTCTGCGTATAAACGAAATGCAATGAGTGGCAATCCAACCTTTCATCCAATTAAACGAGAAGATTTAAAATTCCGTACGTGGAACGAAGTTTTGAAACCAGAATCAAAAGCTGTTGTGTTAGCAATGATGGATACGAGCGGTTCGATGGGCCTTTGGGAAAAATATATGGCTCGTAGCTTTTTCTTCTGGATGTCTCGCTTTTTACGTACAAAATATGAAACAGTTGATATTGAATTTATCGCACACCATACAGAAGCAAAAGTTGTCACAGAAGAAGAATTTTTCTCAAAAGGTGAAAGCGGTGGAACGATTTGTTCATCAGCATATAGAAAAGCATTAGAATTGATCGAAACAAAATATTCTCCAGACCGCTATAATATATACCCATTCCATTTCTCGGATGGGGATAATTTAACATCTGATAATGCACGTTGTGTCAAACTTGTGCAGGAGTTGATGAAAGTATCTAATATGTTTGGGTATGGAGAGGTGAACCAGTACAATCGCCACAGTACACTCATGTCAGCATATAAAAATGTGAAAGATGAGAAGTTTCGCTATTATATTTTAAAACAAAAAGCTGATGTGTTTCATGCGATGAAGAGCTTTTTCCGTGAAGAATCGAATGAAAAGATGGCTTGAACCCCTAAATACAGGGGTTTTTGTTTGTATGTGATTAAATAATAAACCATCTGTCGTATTATTTTCTTCTATTACAAAATCTTTCATATAATAAGAAAGTTACTCACCATATTTTGATTCTGTATTTAAAAGAAGTTCGTCTACAAAGTAACAGCCAAGTGGTAAATTATCGAGTAAGAGGCTATATAAATACAAATTTAAAAATCAACATAAAAACCCCTTTTCTTTTTTAGGAGGGCGAGAGCATCTGGCCGTACATAGAAGCGGTGAGGGCCTATTTCTGCCACATGCCAGGTTTAAAACAAAAGGAGAAGGCGAGTGGATTGTAAGGGAAAATTCCAATATATATATGACTTTACTTTTTGTGTAAAATTTTATATTATATAAATATATAATATAGTAGTTTATTTTCAGGAGGAGGCTGTCAACGTAGCTTTCTCCTGTTCTTTTTTGGAGTCTGCAGTATAAGGCTCTTTTTTCAAAAAACAAAATAACTGAAAATTAAGATAACAAAAAAGGGGGGAGAATATATATTAAATAAGAACCTGTTAACAAGTTTCACTTATGTTGAAAGGAGTGAAGCAGTATGTTATTTAACTTTCCAATTGAAACAATCTATTTATATGGGCTTATTATAACTGCAGCTATTGCCATTCTTTATTTGCTTTTCGGTGATATTTTAGAATCCCTTTTTAGTATATCAAGCGGAGCCACTTCGCCTTTTACACTTTTATTTAGTTTTCTTGCGATGCTATGTGGATTTGGTTACATATTAGAATATATATTTCCATGGAGCAGTATTTCTATTTTTGTTATTTCTTTTTTTCTTGCACTTGTTGGTGTGATTACAATGAAAATGCTTGTTTTAGCTCCAATTTCTAAAGCGGAGCAAAATACAATGCACCGCATGGAAGAATTTATTGGTTGCAAGGGAGAAGTGATTATAACGATTCCGAAAGAAGGGCTAGGTGAGGTTTTGCTGGCTTCTCAATTTGGCAGTAATGCGATGCCAGCTAAGACGATAGGAAAGAAAGATATTTTACAAGGATCTTATGTCATTGTTGAGGCAGTGCAAGACGGTGTTTTATTTGTACAAAATTTAGCAATTTCTTTAAAGAAACCGAAATGATAAGGAGGAGTTACTATGGTTCCATTAATTATTGGTGGTGTTTTGTTAGCGATATTAGCTATTCTGATTTTAGTCTTTATTACGAAATATCGAACGGTTGGACCCGATGAAGCGTTGATTGTAACGGGAAGTGGTTTAGGAAGCGGGAAAAATGTTGTTACAACAGATGATGGCAAGAAGATTAAAATTATTCGCGGCGGCGGTACATTTGTTGTACCGATTATGCAACAAGCAGAACCTCTTAGCCTATTAAACTATAAGTTAGAAGTAGGAACACGTGATACATATACGAAGCAAGGTGTTCCGGTAACAGTAAATGGTGTTTCTATTATTAAGGTGGGTTCTACAATTGAGGAAGTATCAACAGCAGCAGAACAATATTTAGGAAAAGAAACAGAAGAACTGAAGGTAGAGGCAAAAGAAGTGTTAGAAGGACATTTACGAGCAATTCTTTCTTCGATGACAGTAGAAGACGCGTATAGTAACAGGGAACAGTTTGCCCAGAAAGTACATGAAGTTGCTTCTACTGATTTGAAAAAAATGGGACTGCGCATTGTATCATTTACGATTAAAGAAATTAGTGATAAAAATGGATATTTAGATGCGCTTGGTCAGCCGCAAATTGCGACGGTAAAACGTGATGCGCAAATTGCAAACGCAGAACGAGAAAAAGAAGCACGAATTGAGAAAGCGCGTGCCGAAAAAGAAGCAAAAGAAGCAGAGTATCAGCGTGATGCACAAATTGCTGAAGCAGAGAAACATAAAGAATTAAAGGTGCAATCATATAAAAGAGAACAAGAACAAGCACGTGCCGATGCGGACCTTTCCTATGAATTACAGCAAGCAAAGGCGCAGCAAGGTGTAACAGAAGAGCAAATGCGAGTGAAAATTATTGAGCGTGAAAAACAAATTGAATTAGAGGAAAAAGAAATTGCGCGTCGTGAAAAACAATACGATGCAGAAGTGAAGAAAAAAGCAGATGCTGATCGTTATGCAGTTGAGCAAGCGGCGGAAGCAGAAAAAGTGCAACAAATGAAACAAGCTGATGCCCAGCAATATAAAATTGAAGCAGAAGCAAAAGCGCGTGCAGAAGAAGTACGAGTAGAAGGTTTGGCGAAAGCCGAAATTGAAAAAGCACAAGGACAAGCAAAAGCAGAAGTACAAAAAGCACAAGGTACAGCAGAAGCAGATGTTATTAAACTGAAAGGTCTTGCTGAAGCGGAAGCAAAACAAAAAATTGCTGAAGCATTTGAACTATACGGCCAAGCAGCAATTATGGATATGGTATTGAAAATGTTACCAAGCTATGCGAAGGAGATTGCAAGCCCGCTTAGTAATATTGATAAAATTACTGTTGTGGATACCGGCGGCGGTGGAAAAAACAGCGGTGCTGGTAAAGTTGCAGGTTATGCGACTGACTTGATGGCAACGATGCAAGAAACTTTGAAGGCTTCTTCCGGTATTGATTTAAAAGAATTGCTGGAAAGTTTTGCGGGAAAAAGTACAACACAGCAACCTGTTAGTGAGAAGTCCGTTGTACAAGTAGGGGAAGAAAGTAAGAAGGAAAATAGTGAGCAGTAAAAAAATATATACGGGTTAAAAAGCAACATAAAAATCCCCTTTCCTTTTAGGGGAACGAGAGCATCTGGCCGTGCATAGAAGCGGTCAAGGCTTTTTCCTACTACATGCGATGTTTAAAACAAAAGTACAGGGCATGCTGTATTCGGTATAGCGACTTATATGTTGAAAAATGAAAATGGATTTATATAGTAAACCCTCTAGTGTGTCTAGAGGGTTTACTATTTTAGTATAGCTAACTAGAAAATGTAATACAATTCAAATCTTTTAAAATATAAAAGATCTGAAATAACGGTGATAGAATGGGTGAGGAAAATGAGATTTTGAATAGGAAAGCAAGGAGTAGAGCTCGTATGAAAGCAGTTATTGAAAGCATTTATAGCCCATGTAATGGAGTAGTAGAAGAAGTGTTAATTAATGAAAAGTCTTATGTATATGAATGGGAAAAGCTACTTATTATTAGAAATAATAAAGGGATATTAGAAGAAGCAGCGGTTGGGATTAGTGGAAATGTATTGTCTGTAGATGTAGTAGTTGGACAGGAAGTAGATACGAATACAGTATTGTGTAAAGTAGAAGATGACTTGTTAATAACGGGCTGTGAATAAGTTTTATTTTATTAAAATATAAAAAAGACAAAAACGAGTATGTGTGTAGGTATACAAGTACTCGTTTTTTTTGTAATGAAAAATGATATACCGAAGGGTTCTATTTGTTGTTATCGATCAATATTTTTAATATTAATTAAAGATTGTTTTGTATGTATTTTTGTTATCATTTTTGATAATATAATCATAAGATGTAATAAAAGGGATAGGTGTAGATACATGAAAGAAAAAAAGATGGATATTCTGTTTCATCCAATCCGTTTTCAATTGATTCAAGAATTTATCGGAGGAGAGAAATTAACAGCAAAGCAGCTTGCAAAAAAGTTACCGCATATTCCACAAGCGACGTTATATCGCCACTTAGAAAAACTAACGACAGCACATATATTACAAGTTGCTCAGGAAACACAAATACGAGGAACGGTTGAAAAGTTATATGCCTTGAATCACAGTATGGCTAGTGTTTCGCAAAAGGATTTACAAGACGTAACGAAAGAAGAACATATGCAATATTTTATGATGTTTGTCACCCATATTATGGCAAGTTTTAAAGATTACTTGCAGCAAGATCATGTAGATTTCGAAAAAGATGGAGTCGGATATCGGCAAGCAAGTTTTTATATGAGTGATGAGGAATTTAAAGAGTTTGTAGAGGAAATGAGTGGAGTATTTTTTAAAGCGATGGAGCGTAAACCATCTCCAGAGCGAAAGCGAAGAACGATTTCAACAATTATTATTCCTGAAAGAAATAAGAAGGGAGAATAAACAATATGGGGAAAGAATTGTTCGTTACAATTGAAAGTATAGTTTCACTTCAAGGAACGTTAACAATTCCAGCATATGATGCAGCAACATATCCAGCTATTTTACTTATTGGTGGAACGGGAAAAGGGGACCGGGATGGAAATGTTCGCGGTTTACCACTACGTTTATATAAAGACTTAGCGGACTATTTCACTTCGTTAGGATTTGCGACTTTTCGTTATGATAAGCGTGGTACGCATAAAAGTGAAGGGAATTATTATGAAACAGGTGTTACAGATTTAATTGATGATGGAGTTGCTTGTGTACGTTTTTTAAAGGAGCATCCACAAATTGATCCAAAGCGAATTGTAATTGTAGGTCATAGTGAAGGAGCTTTACTTGCGCCCGCTATTTATGTAAGAGAATCGGTGGCCAATTTAATTCTACTTAGCGGTGCGGCTGAACCTTCAAAAACATTACTGTCAAAACAAATGAAAATGGCAGTTAAAGAATTAGAAGCAGCATCCGGATTTCGAGGATGGCTATACCGTTTTTTAAAACTTCCACAACGTATGCAGAAACAAAATGAAGCAGTTATGGAAAAAATACAACAATCCTCAAAGCCTGTTACGCGAATTAAAGGAGTAAAGGTAAATGCAAAGTGGATACGTGAACAATTTCAATACAATGTCGTAGAGTATTTAGAGAGAGTTGAATGTCCTGTTTTAGCGATTACTGGAGATAAGGATATACAAGTACCGCCAGAGCAGGCAAGGGATATTGCGGAATATGCAGCAGGTGAGACGGAGTGGCATATCATCCCTAATATGAACCACATTTTACGAGAAGTTGATAAAGATCATACAATGCTAGGGCTAATGAAAGAATATAAAGGGCTTGTGAATAAAGGGATTCAAGAGGAATTATTGAATGTTATGAAGGAATGGTTGACAAAGTATAATCTTCCTTTTAAAAGTTAAGTTATTTTTGGCGGATTGTATGAAAAATACTGTTTTACAGGACGCAAAACAATTAAATTGTATGATTGCTGTAAAGATCAAAACACCAATCATACAAGAAGTATGTGGAAAAGACTAGCATCTAAATAGATGCTAGTCTTTTATTTTAATAATGTCTTTCTAGTTGGAAAATTGCGATATTAATAAAGTCTCTCTATAATATAAATTAACTTTTATAAATTAGAAAGAAGGAAATACATATGAGAAGGACGCTTGTGATCAGTGATATTCATGGTGAACTAGAGAGATTTGAAATGTTATTAGAAAAAGTTGAATACACTTCAAAAGAGGATCAACTCATTTTGCTAGGAGATTATGTAGATCGTGGTCCGAATGCTAAAGAAGTAATTGAAAAAGTGATGCAATTAAAAGAAGCCGGCGCGTTTGTCTTAAAAGGTAATCATGAAGATATGATGATAAAAGCTTTAACGACAGAGGAAGAAAAGTTTTGGAATCATTGGGTAAAGAGAAATGGAGGGGATCAAACGTTACATAGCTACGGTTTTTCTGAAAGTGATATTGCTGTAAATGAAGAGGAATTTATAAGACCGCAGTTACATTCTGAAGTGTTAGAGAAACATTTAGAATTTATTCAAGGATTAGACCACTATATTGAAACAGATGAGTACATTTTTGTTCATGCGGGCGTACAACCAATGACACCTATTTCTGAAACAGATGCGCATACATTGATGTGGATTAGAAATGAGTTTCATAATGGATATAATGGTGAGAAGACCGTTGTCTTTGGGCATACAGAAACGAAACTTCTTCACGGTAATAACGAGAATTTTGGCGTGTATTTTGGCGAAAATCGTATCATTGGTATTGATGGCGGGGCTGTATACGGCGGCCAGCTGAACTGTTTAGAATTGCCAGGTCAAAAAGTATATTCAGTGAAATAAGAAAGATCCAGCTATTAATGTAGGAAAGCAAAAGAGATAAGGGATTAAAACAATAATGAAACCTTATCTCTTTTTTGTGACTGGAAGGAAAATACTATGTTTTGCTACTTTCTTTTACATGCGTTCGGTTGCTAATTTTGGTTTTACTTCTTTTTCTGGCAGGGTCAAAAAAATGACTGCGACAATAATGAAAGCACCGCCTAATAATTGATATGTTCCAAACGACTCATTCAACCAGATAATCGAAACAATAGCTGCTACGAGTGGTTCAATACTTGATAAAATGCTCGTTTCTGTTGCAGATAAATATTTTAGACTACCGATATAGAGAAGAAAAGAAAGTGTGCCACTTATAATGATAAGAATAAGTATAGAAAATGTACTTATCGTTAATGTATTTGCTATATGCTGAAAATGGAATTTTTGATTATGTAGAAACAAGGAAATTCCTCCGAGTAACATCCCCCAACCAACGATTACCGATGTCCCCCACTATTTAATAAGAGAAGCAGGATGGAGCGTGTAAAAAGCAAAGCCGATTGCTGTTAAAATACCAAATACTATTGCTTGTTTAGAAAGAATAATATTTTCAATTGATCCGTTGGTAATAAGAAAATACGTACCCGCTAATGCAGCTATGATTGCTATGAATTGCATAGTGCAAGGAAGTCTTTTGTGCTGCAGCGCAACGTAAATAGTAATAAGAACTGGACCAAGAAATTGAGGAAGCAGTTCAATTGCTTGGAAAAGCATGGTTTAGTTGAAGGTATAGGAAAAGGGACTTTTAAAAACAAGTCCCTTTTCCCTATTTGTTTTCTTCATGTAAAAACAACACCATATGCTCTTCATCCCAATATTGGTTATTATATTTTAACGAACGTTCTTGTACGCCAAATGTTTTAAAGCCTAACGATTCATAGAGCTTTTTTGCACCTTCATTGCCAACGACAACATCAAGCATAAGTTGTTCTACTTCTAATTCTTTTGCTTTTTCAATTGTTGCTTGCATAAGTGCTTTCCCAGCGCCCATTCCACGCGCTTTTGGAGAGACATAAACAGAACCAATTTTCGCTTTATGTTCTTGCTTTAAAAATGATTTTGTTTCTAAAGTTGCCACGCCAATTAAATCGTCGTCTTTAAAAGCACCGAGCGTGTAATTTTCATTTTGGTCTAATATTTGCGCTTTATATTCAACAGGATCTTCCATATTAATAATATCTTCATAAGAAGAACTGAACGCTTCTGGATTTTGTTTTAATCCCTCGACACGAAGTGCTAAATAAATTTCTGCATCTTTTTTCGTTAATACACGAATTTCCAATTGTATCGTCCTCCAATTCTTTGGTGGTAATGCTATATTTTATATTAAAATCATCATACTTTCAAAAAATAGGCTCGATATATAAATCCATTTTAATATTTCTACATGAAAGCCGCTGCTATGGAGAAACAAGTAGCCTGCGCTGGTTTTCTCTCTTTGTTTGAAACCTCGCCCGTGGCAGAAAAAGGTCCTGCCCGCTACTACGCATGACCAGATGCTCTCGTCTATCTAAAAAGAAAAAGGTTTATATGTTGGTGTTTCAATTGGTATTTATATATAAAATCCATTTTAATTTTTTAACATAAAAGCCACTGCTATGGAGAAACAAGTGGTCTGTACTCGTTTTCTCCCTTTGTTTTAACCCTTGCCCGTGGCAGGAAAAGGCCCTGCCCGCTACTACGCATGGCCAGATGCTCTCGCCCATCTAAAAAGAAAACGGTTTTTATGTTGATTTTTAAAATTTTATATAAATAAAAATAGCTACTTGATAGGCAATTCTATAGTAAATGTAGTTCCGATTCCGACTTCGCTTGTTACATGTATAGAACCACCATGTAATTCTACAATTTCTTTTGCAACAGCTAAACCAATACCTTTTCCGCCAGTTGCTCGTGTTCGAGATTTATCAACTCGATAGAAGCGGTCAAAAATATGTGGTAAGTCTTCACTTGGAATTCCTTCTCCTTCATCTTGTACTTGTATAAGAAAAGTATGCTCCTTTTTTAATACAAGTACTGTAATATGAGAATTTTCGTGGGAATGCTGATATGCATTATGTAATAAATTTAGCATGACTTGCTCCATGCGACGGTCATCTATGCAAGCATATAAATCTTCTTGGCAATATAAAGAGATATCTATTTGCTTTTTTTTAAGAGATGGTTTTATTTTTTCAACCATACGCTCGGCGAATGGTAACAGTACGATTGACTGTTTCTTTATCGTAAATTGGTGTTGTTCAAGCTGCGCAAGTTCAAATAAGTCTTGTACGAGTTCAGTAATATTTTCAGTTTCTTCTTCAATGATTTGTAAATATTCTTCCCGTTCTTCTTTAGATAAAGACTCTCTTTTTGCAACTTTTGTGTATCCTTTTACATATGTAAGCGGGGTTAGCAATTCATGTGCAACGCTTGCAAGAAACTCGTTTCGTTCTTTTTTCATGTATGTTAACTCACTAGAAAGCCGTTCAATTGTTTCTGCTAAGCTTCCTAATTCATCTTTACTTTTAATACCTAAAGTAATTGGCTCATTTTGTTTCATCATTTTTTCAGCTGCTCGCTTCATTTTAATAAGTGGGTTTGTAATGACCCTTGAAAATAAAAATACTAAAATTGTTGTGAGAGCTACTGTTAATGCACCAACGGTAACAAATTGTTTTGTTAATCGAAAAATCATTTCTTTTATAGATGTAGTTTCTAAAAACATATGGACATAGCCAATTACTACTCCATATTTCACAATAGGGCTAACTGTTGAAATATATTTTGATTCTTTCCAGCGATCTTCTGTTATCATTCCATCCCTAGGAATGTACGTAATTTTTTGTTCAAGTTGTTTGCGCATGTCTTTTGTAACGGCATCAGAGGAATCTATAATGTGACCTGTTGCATCTGTTATGACAAGTTTTGTATGAGCAGGAGAATTAGATTCCATCGCTGCTACACGTTCAAAAATTCCTTCTCTATAGCGTTTTTCTATAATGTTACAATACCAATTTCCTTTTTCTAATAAGGCCGTAGTTTCTTCGTCTACACGCATTTGTGCTAGTGTTGTATGAAAAGATACAAATAGTACGGATTCAATGCAAAAAGCTAATAATAAAAAGTACGTCCCAAGCTTTATAGAAAGTTTATTCATTATGATTCACAACCTTTTCCTGTACTAACAGGCAGTAAGCTCTCTACCGTAAAGTTATGAAGAAACAACGAAATTCGATAGAAGAAAAACTGCTATATAAATACAAATAAAAAATCGACATAAAAATCCTCTTTTTTTTAAGTGGGCGAGAGCATCTGGCCATACATAGAAACGGTCAGGACCTTTTCCTGCCACATGCAAGGTTTAAAACAAAAGAAGAAAGCAAGTAGCGGTCATGTTGTATTCTGCATAGCAGCGACTTACAAAGAAAAGCGGAAGCGGCTCGCTTAGAACAAGAGGGGGATGGAGCTTCTGACATAGAGGCCGCTTTTTGCCTCGGCGGAAGACGCGAAGCCACCGACTGTTCTAGCCGCTGGAGCTGGATCTTAAAGAAAAGCGGAGCCGACTGTTTAGGCCCATTGGCTAAGGTTCTTTCACACAGAAGGTGTTTTTTACCTTCTTGCGTGGAAGGTTCTTAGACATGAGGGCCTAGGAGGCAGAGCTAGACAAAGCTGTCGAAAAATTAAAATGAATATATATAGTATATGCCTGATTAGTTGAACTTTATTTTTATCCCGCTACTTTAGGGCAGTAAGACTCCCGCCTCAAGATTCTGAAAAAACAAAGAAGATGAGTGGGAGATAACTGCCCGTAAGAGCCTGATTGGGTGGGCTTTCCATCAGTGGGGGATGAAGAAAAACCCCCACTGATGGAAGTTTCACTTTATGAGGATTCACCTTTCCATTTGTAACCTATTTTATAAACAGTTTCTAGGTAATCTTCGATAGGAAATCCTGCTTTTCGAAGCTTTTCACGTATATTACGAATGTGAGAATCAACGGTACGATATTCAATATCTGTTTGAAATCCCCATATTATTTCAATAAGTTCATCACGGCTATAAGCACGGTTTATATTTTGTAAAAAGAGTCCAAGTAAGGAAAACTCAATTGGCGTAAGAGAGAGTTTTTCATTATATACAGTTACGGTATGTCTAGTTTTATCCCATTCAATGCCGTTAAAGTTTACAAATCCCTCTTTCTTCGTACGGCGGAGTACAGCTTCTATACGAGCAATTAATACTTGCTCATCAAATGGTTTTGTAATATAGTCGTCAGCGCCTAATGTAAGCCCCTTCACCATGTCATAATTTTGATTACGCGCTGTTAGCATAATAATGGGGACGTTACTTATTTGGCGAATTTGAAAGCAAGCCTCCCAGCCGTCCATTTTTGGCATCATCACGTCTAGCAAAATAAGATCAAATTCTTTTTGCTGAACGAGTTCAAGAGCATCTTGTCCTGATGTTACTTTCATACAAAAATGTCCACGTGGGCTTAAGAATAAATCTAATAAGCGAAGCATGCGTTCTTCGTCATCCACTAATAATAGTTTTGCCATAACGATGTACACCTCAAGTTTTCATTATTTATGTTTATCCTGTATTAAGAGTTAGAAGGAAAAGGTAAGAGAATCAAACTCTCACTAATAGAAGTTTCCTTTATATTATTCTACATGAACTTTATAAAAAACACTGTTCATATGGTAAAGAAAAGGATAATTGCCATAAAAAATGCACTACTTTTGCACATTTTTTTTTTATAATAAGCAATGTAGCAGCACAAAAATACCCTATGTTGCGACATAACGTCATGTCATTTTGATTTCAAAATGACAAATTCCATTCTATTGTGTACGTGAGATAGAGAACATTTTTCGTATTCACCTCGCATCGGATAAGAAAAATTTCTATCTCACGGCTTTTTTTTTGAATGTAGATAAAGGGGATTTGGATAGTGAACAAAAAAGACCTTGAAAAGCAGAAACAAGAACGAAATGTAGTTATAATCTGCATTGCGGTATCAATGATGATTATCGTTGTTTGTGCTAGAAAGTTTTTTTGGTTGTTATAAAATAAATTGATTTGTTATAGATAAAAAGCCTCACACCGATTGTGTGAGGCTTTTGTAATGTAAAAATAATGATACATGAGAAACACCCACTTCAAGATTTGCAGGAGAGTGGGTGATTTTATGTTAAAAGAAGATTTAAGCATTGAGAAATAACATCATATGCTCTTCATCCCAATATTGTCCGTTATATTTTAAAGCACGTTCTTCTACACCAAATGTTTGGAACCCCAGTGATTCATATAGTTTCTTTGCCGGTTTATTTCCGGAAACCACATTAAGCATAATTTGTTCTATATCTAATCTAGGGGCATTTTCAATGATAGTTTCAATTAACGCTCTTCCAGCACCAAGACCGCGTGCTTTTGGAGAAACATATACAGAGCCAATTTTCGCCTTATGCTCTTGTTTGACAAGTGGTTTTATTTCAAGAGTGGCAATACCGATTAATTCATCTTCTTGAAAAGCACCTATCGTAAACTTTTCAGGGTTATCTAACCGTTTTGCAATGGCAGCAACGGGATCTTTTTGTTTCATAATATCTTCATAAGAGGAACCAAATGCTTCTGGATTTTGAGTTAATCCTTCTATGCAAAGCGGTAAATATATATCTGCATCTTCTTTTGTTAATACACGAATGTTCATATCAGTTACCCTCCTAATGGTTTTTATGTAATGAAATTATATATTAACTTTATTAACTATTCAATAGGTATATATGTTACATTTTTATAACTATACGTATATAAGTAAAAAAGTGACATGAAAACCCTCTTTCTTTTTTAGGGATGGAGAGAGCAACTGGCCGTGCATAGAAACGGTCAGTGCCCTTTTCTGCCACGTGCCATGTTTTAAACAAAGGGAGCTAGACAAAGATGTCGAAAAATAAAATGAATTTATATCAAAAGATTTCTCATACGAGAAACCTTTTGGTCGCTTTATTTACGCTTACTGATACCCTTCAATTCGCTCTGGGTGCGTGTAAATATTACAAGAATCACCGCGAATAAAGCCAACGACAGTAATTCCTAAATCATGAGCAAGTTCTAGAGCTAATTTTGTCGGAGCGGATTTTGATAGGACAATTTCACAGCCGATTTTTGCAACTTTAAGTAAGATTTCAGATGAAATGCGTCCGCTAAAGGCAATTACTTTTCCTGTTATCGAAATGTTGTTCCGTAAGCAATAACCGTAAATTTTGTCTAAAGCATTGTGACGACCAATATCCATTCGTGAAACGAGAATTTGTTTTTTATCACATAATGCGGTGTTATGTACACCACCTGTTTCTTGGAAAGTAGTAGAGGATTGCTGCAGATCATTCATGAGGCGAAAGCAATCTTCAGGTCCCAAGGTAATCTGAATATCGTGCATCGTTTTGGCTTTTGCCGCATCATTTACAAAGACAAAGCCTTGTCTGCTTTTCCCGCAGCACGATGTCACGTATCGTTTGTTATAGCAAGTTTGATAGAGTGGATTTGTTTGCGTTGTTGTGACATGCGCAAATCCTTTTTCTTTTTGGATCCATAATTGTTCAATATGTTTATAGGAAGGAATAATACCTTCTGATACTAAGAAGCCAACGACCATATCTTCAACATGATCAGGTGTACAGACAATTGTTACATATTCTTCACCGTTTAGTTTAATTGTAAGTGGATATTCTGTTACAACCTCATTATCCTTTTGATGAAATGTCCCACCTTGGTAACGAACCATTGTATATGTGCTTTGAACAGACTCCATACGATTTTCCCCTTTATCAATTATTCTCCCATATTTATCATAAGATAATAAAATAAGAAAAGCATGCGTTTTATATATATCCATTTTAATTTTTCGACAGATAGATTGCAGCTATGCAGAAAAAACATGGCCTCCTACTTGCTTGCTCCTTTTGTTTTAAACCATGCATGTGGCAGAAACAAGCCCTGACCGCTACTATGCATGGCCAGATGCTCTCGTCCCCAAAAAAAAGAAAGGGTTTTTTAAGTCATTTTTTCATTTTGTACTTCCATACATTCCTTGGTTATTATTTGTATTCTACGATATAATAGAATCGTAGTCATATACATCAATTGTAAGCTTATTTTATACATCAAGAATCTACTTCTAAGAACAGTTTTTTTTGTTTTGAAAAAGAGCGTATAGCAACATCGTTTTGAAAACGTATTCAAAATGTGTTGTATGGTTGGTTGTAAGGAGAGGGTAAAGATGTCGGAACACAAAATTCGTGTAACTGTCGATGGTACAGAGTATATTTCATCTAGTAAGAAAACGATATTGCAGTTATTAAACGAAAGAGAACTTGAACACCCGCAAATTTGTCACGTACCAGAAGTAGATCCAATTCAGACATGTGATACATGTATTGTTGAAGTAAACGGAAAGTTGATACGCGCTTGTTCAACAAACCTTGAAGAAGGTATGCATATTGAAAGAAAATCGAAGCGAGCGGTTGAAGCCCAAACAGAGGCGATGGATCGCTTACTTGAAAATCATTTATTATATTGTACTGTTTGTGATAATAATAACGGAAATTGTAAAGTCCATAATACAGTGCATATGATGGGAATTGAAGAACAGAAATATCCGTACGAACCGAAAGTGAGCGCTTCGGAAGTCGATATGTCCCATCCGTTTTATCGTTACGATCCAAATCAATGTATTGCATGTGGTCAATGTGTAGAAGTGTGTCAAAACCTACAAGTAAATGAAACTATATCCATTGATTGGAGCTTAGATCGCCCGCGTGTCATTTGGGATGACGGCGTAGCAATTAATGATTCCTCTTGTGTAAGTTGTGGACAATGTGTAACGGTTTGTCCATGTAATGCCTTAATGGAAAAATCGATGCTTGGAGAAGCTGGTTTTATGACCGGGCTAAAACAAGATGTATTAAATCCAATGATTGATTTTGTGAAAGATGTAGAACCGGGTTATAGCAGTATTTTAGCTGTTTCGGAAGTAGAGGCAGCGATGCGTAAAACGAAAATCAATAAAACGAAAACCGTTTGTACGTTTTGTGGTGTCGGATGTTCATTTGAAGTGTGGACGAAAGATCGTCACATTTTAAAAGTACAACCGTCATCGGATGCGCCGGTAAACGGAATTTCAACGTGTGTAAAAGGGAAATTTGGGTGGGATTTTGTAAATAGTGAAGAACGTATTACAAAGCCGCTTATCCGTAAAGGAGACATGTTTGTTGAAGCAACTTGGGAAGAGGCACTAGAAGTTGTTGCAGCAAATATGAGTCATATTAAAGAGCGATACGGCAGTGATGCTTTTGGATTTATTTCTTCCTCTAAAGTAACGAATGAAGAAAATTATGTAATGCAAAAGTTAGCGCGCCAAGTATATGGGACAAATAATGTGGACAACTGTTCTCGCTACTGTCAATCACCAGCAACAGATGGTTTATTTAAAACAGTAGGCATGGGCGGTGATGCAGGAACAATTAAAGATATTGCAGAGGCAGGACTTATCATTATTGTTGGAGCAAATCCGACAGAAGGTCATCCAGTTCTTGCAACGCGTGTGAAACGCGCCCATAAACTGCATGAGCAAAAATTAATTGTGGCTGATTTACGTAAGCATGAAATGGCAGAGCGTGCCGATCTGTTTGTTCACCCAAGTCAAGGTACAGATTACGTTTGGCTAGCAGGTGTAACAAAATATATTATTGATCAAGATTGGCATGATCAAGCATTTCTAGCTGAAAACGTAAAGAACTTTGATGAATATAAAACAATGTTAGAGAAGTATACGCTTGATTATACAGAAAGTGTAACGGGCATTTCGAAAGATACATTAATAGAAATGGCAAAAATGATTCGTGATGCAGATGGCACATGTATACTTTGGGGTATGGGAGTGACGCAAAATACAGGTGGAAGTACGACATCAGCTGCAATCTCTAATTTACTTCTTGTAACAGGGAACTATCGTCGTTCTGGTGCAGGAGCATACCCGCTGCGCGGACATAATAACGTACAAGGTGCTTGTGATATGGCAACATTACCAAACTGGCTGCCTGGTTACCAAGCAATATCCGATGATGCACTGCGCGCGAAATTTGAAAGAGCATACGGCGTTTCGATTCCGAAAGAACCAGGATTAAATAACATTGCGATGCTGATTGCTGCAGAAGCCGGGAAATTACGCGGTATGTATGTGATGGGAGAGGAAATGGCATTAGTCGATTCTAACGCGAATCATGTGCAGCACATTTTAGAAAATCTTGATTTCCTTGTTGTGCAAGATATGTTTTTAACGAAAACAGCTCGTTTTGCAGATGTCATTTTACCAGCAGCGCCAAGTTTAGAAAAAGAAGGAACATTTACGAATACAGAACGTCGTATTCAGCGTTTATACGAAGTTATGCCGCCGCTTGGTGATTCAAAACCAGACTGGTGGATTCTTCAAAAGGTAGCTCGTGCATTAGGTGCAAATTGGAACTATGAACATCCAAGTGAAATTATGGATGAAATCGCATCACTTGCTCCTTTATATTCCCAGGCAACATATGATCGTTTAGAAGGATGGAACAGTTTATGCTGGGGTAGTCATGACGGCAGTGATACACCATTATTATATGTAGATGGATTTAATTTTCCTGATAAAAAGGCACGTCTATCACTTGATGAATGGGTACCGCCAGTCGAGGCACCGGAAGAATATGATTTATTATTAAATAATGGCCGAATGCTCGAACATTTCCATGAGGGGAATATGACAAAGAAATCGGCAGGTATTTTATCGAAAATGTCAGAGGTGTTTGTTGAGATATCACCAGAACTAGCGATGGAGCGAAATGTGAAGGATGGAAGTCTTGTAGAACTTGCATCACCATTTGGAAAAATAAAAGTTCCAGCGCTTGTTACAGATCGTGTAACTGGAAATGAACTATATTTACCGATGCATGCAACAGTAAATGAAGAAGCAATTAATATTTTAACAGGAACGGCAACTGATCTTTATACATGTACACCAGCATATAAACAAACGCGTGTCAAAATGCGTGTGCTGCGTGAAAAAGGAAATCGTCCACTTCCTGCTTCCAACCCGCGAAATAAAAAGCGCCATCCGCAAAATGGTGTCGAAGTGCAGAAGAAATGGCAACGAAAACAATATGTATCACTTGTGGATGAAAACTAGGGGGGGAGCATTGTGGCAAAAGAAATTACAATGATTCAAAAAACGGTTGTAACAGAGGAACAAAAGAAACAACAAGTTTCTGAGGAATTATTACAACAATTAGGAGAGAATCAACAGGCAATTGAAGAAACGATTCATTTGTTAGCACAGCTTCAAAAGGCTGGTTTGTTAGATGCGGCAGTAAGCTTGCTGGCAGCGAAAGAAGATGTTTCGAAAATTGCGATTGAACAACTAAACCGTGAACCAGTAAAAAATGCATTAAATAATATGATGGGTGCAGGAGAAGCGCTATCTTCAGTAGACCCAGAAGTGACTAAGCAAGTAACATCCAGTTTAGTGACAGGTTTACAATATGCAACCGATGAATTAAAAAAAGGTGAGAAAACAAGTGTGATGGATTTCTTTAAAGTATTACGAGACCCAGACATAAATCGAGCAATTACATTCGGATTTAACTTTTTGAAAGCATTTGGTCAAGAGCTAGAAAAGAAGAAATAATAAAAAAAAGAGCGGTGGATTTACAATCTATCGCTCTTTTACATGTTTAGTAGAATATATTATGATGAAATTAAATATATTGCCATTTTCATTTTCCAGCAGTGGAATACAACATGACTGTCATTTAACCTTGCATGTGGCAGAAAAAGGCCTTGACCGTTTCTATGCGAAGCAAGATGCTCTCGCTCCCATAAAAACAAGGTTTTTATGTCGTATTTTAACTTAAATAGAGTTTCAGAATATGGAGGAATCTATGCTACACCGAAAAAAACTATCTATACCAGGGGTAATGAAACATTCCTTTCAAACAGTAAGGTTTGCCTTTGGAAATGTATTAGCGTTTCAACTTATGTATAAACTTCTAGCAGCAATTGTCTTTATCCCACTATTCGGTATGATTTTTAATAAGCTATTATACTGGGGTGGATATGCAAATGCGACAAATGATGAATTGCTTGCGTTTTTTAAAACACCGTATGGAATCGCGGCTATTTTCATTTTATCTGTGCTAGCACTTTTTCTTATTTTTATCGAATTTGCAGTGCTTATTATTATTTCGTATTTTGCACATAAACGACAAAAGGTGAGACTGCGTCCAATTTTATATAAAACGGTAACGTATTTACCTTCGTTTTTCACATATTGCTTACCAGGATTTATTTTGTATGTTGTAGTTTTACTACCTCTTTTAAGCATCGGTTATAAATCCGCACTTCTTCCTGAAATTCAGATTCCTAATTTTATTACAGGCGAATTACTGAAAACAACAATGGGACAAGTCGGATATTATTTCTTTTTCGCCGTAGTTGCCTATGTAAATCTTCGTTGGATTTTTGTGTTACCTATCATTGTTTTAGAAGAAAAGCCGTTTCGCGTAGCTGCTCGTCAAAGTGCAATGTTAGTAAAGGAAAACTTTTTGAAGGTCCTGTTCTTTTTCATTGGATTTTTTATTTCGATAGGCATTGTTTTTCTGCTTTTTACAGGTGTTTATTTATTGTTACTGCTCGGGGTATATAAATTTACAAATCCAGAAGGAACATTTGCTTTATTAGCACAATCTACTCTATCTGTATTTTTAACGAGTACATTTTATATATTTAGCTTTATTGTCACCCCGTTTTACATTATGGCACTTATAAGGTTGTATTTACAGAAAGTTCCCGTTGAAGCTGTTTTAGTAGAAGAGGGCCTTGACTATTTTAAAACAAAAGCAGAGAAATGCTTCTTTCAAAAGCATCGACTGAAATTTATTGGTGTATATATTTGCGGGGTTGTTGTAATGGGAATGGTTTTGGCCTTTATTGTAACCTTTATTACGAATTCTTATAAAGAGCCTATTATTATGGCGCATCGTGGTTACATATCTAAAGGCGTAGAGAACACAAAAGAGTCAGTCCAAGGAGCGATTGATGCGAAAGCCGATTATGCGGAGATTGATGTATTGCAAACGAAAGATGGAGAATTGGCCGTTATACACGATTTGAAATTAAAGCGTCTTGCGAATGCAAGTGTACAAGTGTCAGAATTAACGATGGATGAACTTCGAAAGCTTACGTTAAGGCAAGGTGAATTCTCAGGAGGAATCAGTACACTTGATGAAATTATTAAACTTGCAAAAGGGAAGATTAAGCTTAATATAGAAGTGAAGCTCCATGGAAAGGAAAATGAAAAGGATTTTGTAAAGAAAGTTTTAAAAACCATTGAGAGAAATGAATTTGAAAAGCAATGTGTAATTCAAACATTGCATTACCCGCTTATTAAAGAATTTAAACGTGCAAATCCCGATATAAAAGTAGGATATGTCCTATATGCAAGTGTAGCAAATTTAAAACATGTTCCAGCTGATTTTTATGTAGCGGAAGAATATATGTTGAATAAGCGCTTAGTCCAATCAGCTCGTAAATTAAATAGACCGATTTATGTATGGACTGTAAATGATATGGAAAACTTAAGGGGATATTATAAATTGAATGTGGATGGAATTATTACAGACTATCCAGAAGATGCAAGGGAAACAATTAAAATACTTAAAGAGCAAGAGGAAAATGAAACGGACATGGTTGATAAAATTATGGAAACGACAGAAGACTTATTTGCAAAGCTATTTATGTAAAAAGAGGCTGCTAGTGAAACACTAGTAGCCTCTTTTTTTGTATGGAGAGATCTGTACTAAATTGTTAGTCGTATAAATAGGATGGTAGAAGAGCAGAGCAAAGCAAAGGAGGCCGAGAATGGAACGGTATCGTGTCATAGGGAAAAGTGTGAAGCGAAAAGAAAGTGCTGATAAAGTAACGGGAAGAGCGAAGTATATTAATGATGAAATAGAGGTTGGCACGCTATATGCAAAACTTCTTACGAGTCCATATGCACATGCTTATATTAGGAGTATAGATATTCGTGAAGCGAAGAAAGTACAAGGCGTACATGCTGTGGTAACGGGAGCGGATTATCCTATTCTTGTCGGCTCTAGTATCGTTGATCGTCCTTTGTTAGCCTTTGAGAAAGTACGGTATTTTGGTGAACCTGTTGCACTTGTTGTGGCGGATACTGAAGCAATTGCAAGAGAAGCAGCAACACGGATCCGTGTTATATATGACGAGCTCCCGATTATTCGTTCCCCTTTGCAAGCCTATAATGAATCAAACATTTTAGTCCATGAGCATGTGGAACGATATAAGTTAGAAGAAAAGGTGTACCCAAAGCCGCATACAAATATCGCAAATCGGACGAAAATTCGTAAAGGGGATGTTCAAAAAGGATTTACGAACAGTGACGCGATTGCCTGTGAAACATTTTCTTTTCGGCAATCTGATCATGCAGCAATGGAAACGCGGTGTGCTAGGGTAGAAATGAAACCGAATGGAGATGTGATTGTTCATTCTACATCACAGGCTCCTTTTGAAATAAAGAGGCAGTTAAGCGAAGCGTTTGAAATTGATGAAGGGAAAGTTATTGTACATGTGCCGTTAGTCGGGGGGGCATATGGTGGAAAAACAGCAGTTCAGCTTGAATTTTTAGCATACATTGCTTCAAAAGTAGTAGGAGGAAGACGAGTTACTCTTCAAAATAGTAGAGAGGAAGATTTCATAACGTCTCCTGTTCATATCGGTTTACAAGCAAAAGTAAAGCTTGGGTGCACAAAAGATGGAAAGCTGCAAGCGGCAGAGATTTTGTATTTATTTGACGGCGGTGCTTATGCTGATCGGGCGGTAACGATGAGTAAGGCGGCTGGGCTGGACTGCACGGGCCCATATGCGATTGAAAACGTATGGTGCGATTCGTACGGTATGTATACAAATCATACTTATGCAACGTCTTTTAGAGGTTTTGGACATTCGGAGTATACGTTTGTAATGGAACGAACAATTGATATTCTTGCTCAGAAATTAGGAATGTGTCCGCTTATGTTTCGTATGAAAAATGCAATTGGGCCAGGGGATACAACACCGACACAAGTACCTGTCACATCAAGTAATACGGGAGATGTGACAGCGTGCCTACAAAAATTAAAATCACTTATAAATTGGGAAGAGGGAAATAAAGTTACTCTATCTAACGGCATGGTACGCGCAAAAGGGGTTAGCTGCTTCTGGAAAAATTCGACTACGCCAAGTAATGCCGGAGCAGGTGCGGTATTAACCTTTAACGGTGATGGTAGTGTCAATATCAATTGTGGTGCCGTTGAAATTGGGCAAGAAACAAAAACAGTGCTAACGCAAATGGTTGCCGAGAAAATGAACATGGATGTTGATGATGTGCATATCATGATGGAAGTTAATACACAAGTTGCTCCAAAGCATTGGAAAACAGCAGCGAGCCGAACGACACTCCTTGTTGGAAATGCGGTTGTAAGGGCGGCAGAAGACGCAATAAGGCAGCTCTGCCAAACGGCTTCAAATTTACTTGGGTACCCCGCAGAAGAGTTAGAAGTTGCAGGGAAAGGAGTCTATGTCAAAACGAACCCAAATATACATGTGCCCTTTTCGAAAATTGCGTTTGGGTATGTAGATTCAAATGGAAATGTAAAAGGAACAGAAGTGGTGGGAAGAGGGAGTTACATACTTGAGGGAATTACAGATATTGATTATGAAACAGGGAAAGGAAGACAAGGGCCGGAGTGGGGAGTAGGAGCGCAAGCAGTCGAAGTGGAATATAATCCTAAAGATTTTACATACCGATTGTTGAATGCTGTAACAGTGGCAGATGCGGGAACCATTTTAAATAGAAAGGGAGCAGAAACGCAAATTATGGGAGCCATGAGTATGGGGCTCAGTTTTGCAACGCGAGAAACATTTCATTATGATGCGAAAGAAAGAAATTTGAATCATCAGTTTCGTTCTTATAAAGTCATCCATTACGGGCAACAGCCAAAATATATTGTCGATTTTGTAGAAGTACCACATAAAGAAGCTGCATTTGGTTCTAGAGGACTTGGGGAACATGGAATTATTGGCATGCCAGCAGCTTTAGGAAACAGCTTATCCATCGCAACTAGTATTTCATTACGAAACTTACCGCTTACGCCAGAGTTAATTTGGAAAGAGACGCAAAAAGGAGAAGGGATGGAATGATACCATTTGATTTTGAGTATTATCGTCCGGATTCTATTCAAGAGGCTATTCGATTATTTCACCAACTAGATCAAGAGGGGAAGAAGCCGCTCTACTATGGGGGCGGCACAGAAATTATTACGATGGGACGTTCGCAACGCATTCGAACAAAAGCTGTTATTGATATAAAAGATATTCCAGAATGTAATGTTTGTGAATGGCAGGATGACAAACTTTTGCTAGGTGCAACATTGACGATAACAAATGTTCAGGATGCGAAAGTCTTTCCGCTCCTTGGGGAAACTGCTGGCCGGGCCGCAGATCGCACGGCAAGAAATAAAATTACAATTGGCGGAAATGTTGCGGGAAGGATTCGCTATAAGGAAGCTGTGCTGCCGTTTTTATTAGCTAATAGTACATTTGTTATTGCAGGAACAGAGGGTATGAAATATGTACCTGCTCATCAAGCTTTTGTGGAAAAATTACAATTACAAAAGGGTGCGTTTCTTGTACAAATGATTACAGATCGGCAGTATGTGACAGCACCGTATTATAGTGTAAAAAAACGCCAACTAGAAAAAATTGATTATCCCCTTGTAACGGTTGCGTCGATTAAATATGATGACGAAATTCGAATGGCGTGCAGTGGCTTATGTGTGTTTCCATTTCGTTCACTTCAGATGGAGACAGATTTAAATAATAAGCACATTCCATTTGAGAAAAGAATTGAACACGCCTTAACCCATATTCCAGCTCCTGTATTAGATGATATAAGAGGCTCGCGTGCTTATCGGACATTTGTATTTCAATCTGTACTGCAAGATATATTGCGAAATTTTGCAAAGGGGGACGAAAGATGAGAAACGTCCAGCTCATTTTGGATGTCAATGGAGAAACGCGAGAGGTAGTTGGAAGAATGGCCGATACGCTGTTACATATATTACGTCACGAACTGGATTTAACAGGAGCAAAGCCTGGCTGTGAAAATGGTGATTGCGGTGCTTGTACAGTTCTTGTTGAAGGGATACCAATCAAGTCTTGTATTATGCTGGCTGTTGAAGCGATTGGAAAGCAAATTACAACGATTGAAGGATTACAAGCAGCTCCTATTCAACAAGCTTTTGAAGAGAAATGGGCGTTCCAATGCGGATACTGTACACCAGGATTTATTATGAATTGCCATGGACTTGTGTCGCAAAGGCCTGATGCAGATGATCATGTTATTGAAGAATGGTTAAGTTCTAATATTTGCCGATGCACGAGTTATCAAGAGATTGAAGAAGCTGTAAAGTCTGTATTACAAAAGCAGCGAGGGGATTCAAAATGACTTCCGCATATGGTGTATTAGAAGGGGTGTTATGTTGCGAGAAACGCTGTGCATTAGCGACAATTATTCATGTTGAAGGATCGGCATATAGAAAAGAAGGAACGATGATGCTTTTTCAAGAAGATGGCACAAAAGTAGGAATGCTAAGTGCAGGGTGCATTGAAGAAGAGCTTTTCTACTATGCTGTAGATGTTATGGAGCAAAATACTTGGGCGATTCATACATTTAATACAAAGGCAGAAGATGATTTGTCCTGGGGAGTAGGATGTAATGGTGTTATTCATGTATTAGTGGAACATATAGATGATACCTATAAAGCGATTTTACAAGACTTATATATTCACCTTGCCAATGGTTCCTCGGCTTGGATGGTGAAAAATCTTTCGTTAGAGCAAACTGCACTTATATATAATAATGGTAATACGTGCGGTAATTGGGAAGGGACTATTCCACAGGCAACTTACTTGAAAAATGGGTTACAAGATGAATATTATAGCCAACATTTTATACCAAAGCCCCGCCTGTTTATTTTTGGAGCAGGAGAAGATGCAAAGCCACTCGTTCGTTTTGCGAAGGAAACGAGCTTCTTGGTAACAGTTTGCGATTGGCGGGAGGCCTTATGTAATACGGATCAGTTTCCAAGTGCTGATGCATGTGTGGTTGGTTTTCCAGTAGAAATGATACAAAAACTTTCATTACATCCAAGCGATTTTCTTGTCATTATGACGCATCACTTTGAAAAAGATCGACAATTATTATCTCTTTTATTAGAAAAAAATGTTCGTTATATAGGTGTTTTAGGACCGCGTCATCGTACGGAGCGCTTATTAGACGGTAAACCAATTCCTCCTCATCTCCATTTTCCTGTTGGAATTTCAATTGGTGCACAAGGTCCAAGTGAAATTTCCGTTAGTATCATGGCTGAAATTATCGGGCAATTACGGATGAAGTGAGATGAAAATCATTGGTGTATACTTGGCGGCTGGAAATAGTAGACGAATGGGACCGGGAATCCATAAACTTTCTCTTCCTTTACACAATGAACCACTTGGTAATGCAGCCCTCAAAACTGCTTTGTCTTCAAATCTCGCAGGTATTATTATTGTCACAAATGATGAAAATTGGGTTTCACAATCATTACGACATGAGAACGTACACCTTCTTTCTTGTTTTGATTCTAGTCAAGGACAATCACATTCACTGCGCTGTGGTATTGAGAAAGCCATGCATATGAAAGCGGATGGAATTGTTGTCTTACTTGCTGATCAACCTTTTATTAAAACAGAGGTAATTAATGAATTACTAGATTGTTATAAACAACATAAAACGGTCTATTATGTAGCAGCAAAGTATCGTGGAATTGTAAGGCCGCCTGTTTTGTTTGCAAAGAAAACATTTCCTTTCTTGCAAACATTAAAAGGTGATCAAGGAGCTCGTACTATTTTTCAACAGTCATTTATAAAGGGGATAACGATATCGTATGAAGAAGCGACCCTTTTTTATGATGTGGATAGTTGGAGTGATTATCAGAAAATGATACAGTATTACGGAAAGTGAAAAACGAATTGTTTTATAGAGCATTCACAATCAAGTCTTATTACTCAATTTCATCGGGCATATCCAACAGGGATAGGTCTTTGCTATTGAGTGATTTTTAACATATATAAGTGAAACAACGACATAAAAATCCCCTTTCCTTTTAGGGGGACGAGAGCATTTGGCCATGAAGGAGTTTCCTACTACATGCAAGGTTTTAAAACAAAAGGAGAAAGCAAGTAGCGGTCATATTTTGTTCTACATAGCAGCGGCTTATATGTTGGAAAATTAAAATGGAATGGTCCATCTTCATAAATTATATCGATAAACAAATATTCAACAGGTTGCAAAAGTTTTGTAAGTCGTTAAGTAGGAGTTTATAGAAATTATTGACGAATTTTTGTATAATATTTATTTGTTAAAAAACTTTCTGAAAATAATAAATATAGAACGGTGAAAAAGAAAAAGAGCATCTATTTCCTAATAAAATTAATTTACATTATTTACACTATTTCAAATATAAAAACTTTTATTTTTTTATATGATAGCGTTTTCATAGATTGGAAGTTATGCTAGAATAAGTTCATAAGTTATTAACTATTACAAAAAGAAGAAAGAATTACTTTTTTCTGTTAATTATAAGGGGGCATTTCATTATGCGTATTGGGGTACCAGCAGAAATTAAAAATAACGAAAACCGTGTAGCTATGACACCAGCGGGTGTTGTACATTTAATTCGTAACAATCACGAAGTATTCATTCAAAAGGGTGCAGGATTAGGATCAGGTTTTCCTGATGAGCAATATGTAGAAGCAGGAGCAAAAATCGTAGAAACAGCTGAAGAAGCTTGGGCTATGGAAATGGTAATGAAAGTTAAAGAGCCAATTGCAAGCGAATATAAATATTTCCGTGAAGGCCTAATCTTATTCACTTACTTACACTTAGCTCCAGAACCAGAATTAACAAAAGCGTTAATTGAAAATAAAGTAGCAGCAATCGCTTACGAAACAGTTCAATTAGAAAATCGTTCTCTACCATTATTAGCGCCTATGAGTGAAGTTGCAGGTCGTATGGCAGCACAACTTGGTGCACAATTCCTTGAGAAAAATAAAGGTGGAAAAGGTATTTTATTAGCAGGCGTTCCAGGCGTAAAACGCGGTAAAGTAACAATTATCGGTGGTGGACAAGCTGGTACAAATGCTGCTAAAATTGCAGTTGGTTTAGGTGCTGACGTAACAGTTATCGACTTAAGCGCAGATCGTCTTCGTCAATTAGATGATATTTTCGGTAACCAAGTGACAACTTTAATGTCTAATCCTTACAATATTGCACAAGCTGTAAAAGAGTCTGATCTTGTAATCGGTGCAGTATTAATTCCAGGAGCAAAAGCACCAAAACTTGTAACAGAAGAAATGATCAAGTCTATGGAGCCAGGTTCTGTTGTAGTTGATATCGCAATCGACCAAGGTGGTATTTTCGAAACAACTGACCGTATTACAACACATGACAACCCAACTTATGAAAAACACGGCGTAGTTCACTATGCAGTTGCAAACATGCCTGGTGCGGTTCCACGTACATCTACACTTGCATTAACAAATGTTACAGTACCATATGCAGTACAAATCGCAAACAAAGGCTACAAAAAAGCTTCCTTAGAAAACACTGCATTATTAAAAGGCATTAACGCATTAGAAGGCTATGTAACATTCGAAGCTGTTGCAGAAGCACATGGTGTAGAATATAAAGCAGCAAAAGAATTATTAGAAGCAGAAGCAGTATCTTGCTAATCTAAATATCGAACAATATTTTCATACAACAAGATGAGAGCTAAGAGAAGTGCCTCTTAGCTCTTTTTAACTAGAAGGGGGCAAGAGTCGTGGCCAACTTATTTAAAAAGAAATCCGTGACACAATTGTTAAGCCAAAGTCAAAGTAAAACTTTGACAAAAACATTAGGGGCATTTGACTTAACGATGTTAGGAATTGGAGCGATTATCGGTACAGGAGTACTTGTATTAACTGGATTAGTAGCAGCAAGAGATGCTGGTCCAGCTGTTATTTTCTCGTTTATGATTGCAGCAATTGTTTGTGGCTTTGCAGCATTATGTTATGCAGAAGTTGCCACAGCACTTCCTGTATCAGGTAGTGTATATACGTATGCATATGCAACAATTGGAGAATTTGTTGCCCATTTAATGGGATGGACATTATTGTCAGTTTATGTTTTAACAACAGCAGCGGTAGCCGGCGGGTGGACGGGTTACTTTAATAATTTAGTAAGCGGATTGGGATTAGAAATTCCGAAACAACTGTTAACGATTCCAGCTCACGGCGGAATTGTGAACCTTCCAGCGATTTGTATTACGTTAGTATTAACATGGTTACTATCTCGCGGTACGAAAGAAAGTAAACGTGTTAATAATGCAATGGTATTAATTAAAATTAGTATTGTTGTATTGTTTATTGCAGTGGGTGTATTCTATGTAAAACCAGTAAACTGGACGCCATTTGCACCGTATGGTATAAGTGGGATTTTTGCCGGAGGAGCTGCAGTATTCTTTGCTTTCTTAGGATTTGATGCATTAGCAACTTCAGCTGAAGAAGTAAAAAATCCACAGCGTGATTTACCGATTGGTATTATTGCATCGCTTGCTATTTGTACAGTTATTTATATTGCAGTTTGTCTTGTTATGACAGGAATGGTGTCATACAAAGAATTAAATGTACCAGAAGCGATGTCTTATGTATTAGAAGTTGTTGGGCAAGATAAAGTAGCAGGTGTTATCGCAATTGGTGCAGTAATTGGGATTATGGCCGTAATTTTTGCTTATATTTACGCGACAACACGTGTATTCTTTGCGATGAGCCGTGATGGTTTACTTCCAAAATCATTTGCGAAAATTAACCAAAAAACAGAAGCGCCGGTATTTTCAACATGGTTAACAGGTATCGGAAGTGCTTTAATTGCCGGATTTGTCGATTTAAAAGAATTGTCAAACTTAGCGAATATTGGAGCATTATTAACATTTGCGATGGTAGGTGTTTCTGTACTGATCCTTCGTAAAACACATCCGAAATTACAACGTGGCTTTATGGTACCGCTTGTACCAGTATTACCGATTATTTCAATCGCATGTTGTCTGTTCTTAATGGTAAACTTACCGCTTACAACATGGTTATACTTCGGTGCTTGGCTTGTACTAGGAGTTATCGTATACTTCGTATACTCTAAGAAACACAGCCACCTGCAACAAGATAAAAGTTCGCAAGATCATTTAAAACAAGCAAATTAAAGGGAAGAAAGCCTTATGCGTTGGGGAGCGCATAAGGTTTTTTTATGTTTTTGAAGGGATTCTAGGAAACCTCATAGAAATGTATATGTCGAAATATGGAAAAGAGGGATAATAATGGTTGTGGAAGAGGGAGTAAAAGTTGTAGTTGGTGCAGAAGGATATAATAACAATCCAGGGTGGTTACATACACAAGAAAATGAACTAAATTTATTAAAAAGAGAAGATTGGGTGAAAAAATTTGCTCCAAACTCTATAGCAGCAATCTTAGCAGAGCATGTGTGGGAGCATTTAACATATGAAGAAGGAAGAGAAGCAGCAAAAATTTGTTATGAATTTTTACAGCCGGGTGGTCATCTTCGCTGTGCCGTACCAGATGCATTTTTCCCAGATGAAGATTATCAAGCAGGCGTACAAGTCGGCGGACCAGGTCCATTAGATCATCCGGCAGCGAGTCATAAAATTGTTCATAATTATAAAACGATGACTTCGATGTTTGAAGAGGCTGGTTTTGAAGTGAAATTACTGGAGCATTGTGATGAAAACGGAGCGTTTCATTATAATGACTGGAATGAAAAAGACGGCCTTATTTATCGCTCAAAACGTTTCGATCATCGCAATCAAGATGGACAACTTGGTTTTGTTTCGTTGATTGTCGATGCGGTTAAACGTAAATAAAAGGAAAAACGCATAGTTTTTCTTTTGGATAGAAAATCAACATATAAAATAAAGAAGGAGCTGATTCAAAAGAGAGATAGATGCCTTTTGAGTCAGCTCCTTCTTACATGTCATTAATATATCGACCGTTCTTTAATATATATCGGCGATTCGACATAATATAAAGATCCTTTGGCAATGTTCGACATACCGAATGCGCAAAAGTCCACTTTAGGTTTCGTTTATCCCGCATTAACGGGCAGTAAGACCCCCACCTCAAGATTCAGAGAGAAACGAGGAAGATAGGTGGGGGATAACTGCTCGTAAAAGCCCGATTGGTTCAACTAACCATCAGTGGGAGATGAAAAAAACTCTCCACTGATGGAAGTTTCACTTTATTTTTCATAATGCTTTCTCCGTTTTTTACATAATGTTCAAAAAATAAAAGCGGAAATGATTGACACATATGAACAATCACTCATATAATAAAAATATAAAATATATGAACAATTACTCATATGTTCAAGTGAAGAGGTGAGCTATTGTGACGGAACAAAAAGTAGAAACAAATGAAGAAACGTGTTTACAAAATGTCATTCATCAAGAAGTTGTAGAAAAAGTACAACAAACGATTCCACAGGATGATAGCTTAAGTCAAGTAGCAGAGTTATTTAAAGTATTAGGAGATCGTACGCGCACACGTATTTTACACGCCTTATTTGAGGCAGAAATGTGCGTATGTGATTTAGCATATTTACTCGGAATGACGCAGTCGTCTATTTCCCACCAACTACGTGTATTAAAGCAAGCAAAGCTTGTTAAAAATCGTAAAGAGGGAAAAGTAGTGTACTATTCACTTGCAGATCACCACGTTATTCATATTTTCGAGCAAGCATTTGAGCACGTAAACGAGGAAAAATAGAAGCAGCACAAGGAGGGAGAAAAATGGGGGAAGCATTGGTAAAACGGAAACTTGTGTTAGACGGATTAGACTGCGCAAACTGTGCGATGAAAATTGAAAAAGGTGTAGGAGAATTAGAGGATGTATCATCGTGTTCTGTTAACTTCGTCACGAAAACGATGACGGTAGAAACAGCGAAACAAAACGAAGAACATGTTGTCAAGGAAGTAACGCAACTTGTAAATAAATTAGAACCGCATATTCATGTGAAAGAAGAACAAAAAACGAGAGCGGCAAAAGAAACATTTATACTAGAAGGTTTGGATTGTGCAAACTGCGCGATGAAAATTGAAACAAAAGTAGGCGAAATGCCTGCAGTTACATCGGCATCTGTTGATTTTGTTTCTAAAAAATTAAGAGTAGAAATCGCAAATAAACAAGAGTTAGAGACAACTGTTGCACATATAAAAGAAGTCGTGCAGAAATTAGAACCCGAAGTGAACGTAGTGCGTGAGAAAGAGCAAACAGAACATCATCATAGTCATGATCACGGAGAAGCGAATACGAAAAAAATGATTTGGCGGTTATCGATTGGGGCGATTTTAACTGCTATTGCTGCACTAGCTTCATTACCGCAAATGATCACAATTCCACTTTTCGTGATTGCTTATATGATTATAGGCGGCGATATAGTTTTACGTGCTGTAAAGAATATTGTACGCGGGCAAGTGTTTGATGAAAATTTCTTAATGGCGATTGCGACACTTGGTGCTTTTGGGACTCAAAACTATTCAGAAGCTGTTGCGGTAATGCTCTTTTATCAAGTAGGTGAACTGTTCCAAAGCATTGCGGTAAATCGTTCCCGTAAGTCGATTAGTTCATTAATGGATATTCGACCTGATTATGCAAACTTAAAGCTAGGAAATGAAACGAAACAAGTGTCGCCAGAAGATGTACAAATTGGTGATTTCATTATCGTTAAACCGGGTGAAAAAGTACCATTAGACGGTAAAGTAATCGAAGGAACATCAATGGTAGATACATCGGCGCTAACAGGAGAATCTGTACCTCGTGAAGTAGAGGTCGGCAGTGATGTATTGAGCGGTTTTGTTAATCAAAATGGTGTATTAACAATTGAAGTAACGAAAGAGTACGGTGAATCTACTGTTTCAAAAATTTTAGATTTAGTGCAAAATGCAAGTAGTCGTAAAGCACCGACAGAAAACTTTATTACGAAGTTTGCTCGTTATTATACACCAGCTGTCGTCGTTACAGCTGCAGTATTAGCTTTTGTTCCACCGCTTATTATAGAGGGGGCAACGTTCTCAGATTGGATTTATAGAGCGCTCGTCTTTCTTGTTATCTCTTGTCCTTGTGCATTGGTTGTTTCGATTCCACTTGGGTTCTTCGGAGGTATTGGCGCAGCATCTAAGAGCGGAATTTTAGTAAAGGGCAGTAACTATTTAGAAGCATTAAATGATGTAAAACATATCGTATTTGATAAAACAGGTACGTTAACAAAAGGTGTCTTTAAAGTAACAGATATGCAGCCAAGCGAATTTGTGACGAAAGAAGAATTGTTACAGTATGCAGCATTTGCAGAGGTATATTCGAATCATCCAATCGCGCAGTCCATTCGAGCTGCATATGGAAAAGTAATCAATGAGCATATAATTGAAGAGTATAATGAAATTTCTGGTCACGGCACAGTTGTGAAAGTGAACGGAAAAGAGATCTTTGCTGGAAACGCAAAGTTAATGAGAAAAGAAAATATTCCATTCCAACAACCGCAAACTGTTGGAACACTTGTACACGTAGCTGTAGATGGTATGTATGCTGGATACATTGTCATTTCTGATGAAATCAAAGAGGATGCTAAGCAAGCAATTCAATCGTTAAAACAACTTGGTGTAAAAAGAACCGTTATGTTAACCGGCGATGCAAAATCAGTCGGAGAAGCAGTTGGGAAACAACTGGGGATTGACGAAGTCCATGCAGAACTGTTGCCGCAGCAAAAAGTAGAAGAAATTGAGAAAATTGATGCGACGAAACATCCGAAAGAAAAAATTGCGTTTGTTGGAGACGGTATTAACGATACACCTGTATTAGCAAGAGCGGATATTGGGATTGCGATGGGTGGTTTAGGATCAGATGCAGCAATTGAAGCAGCCGACATTGTCATTATGACAGATGAACCTTCGAAAATAGGAGCGGCTATTCAAATTGCGAAACGCACGCGTAGTATCGTATGGCAAAACATCATCTTCGCCTTAGGGATAAAAGGAGTTGTTCTTTTATTAGGGGCATTCGGCATTGCAACGATGTGGGAAGCAGTTTTTTCAGATGTTGGGGTAACTTTGCTGGCTGTGTTAAATGCGATGCGTGTATTACGGGTAAAAGAATTGTAAAAGGAGAGAAGCGAAGGCTTCTCTCCTTATTTTTTCATAGAATTTGCAATTTGCTCTCTCACTGTTTGAATATAATTCATTTTATGATCCCAGCACGCTTGGCTTAAATCGACAGGATACTCTTCTGGATTAAGCGTCCGTTTATACTCTTCCCATAAGCATGATAAGCTGCTTTGTGCATGGCGCTGAATATGAAGGATGTCAGGTAATTCGTATGTGAGCTGCCCGTTCACAAATATATCATGATGCAGCTCTTTGGCTTCAAAGTTCGTGACAAATTTACTAATATACGTATGAACAGGGTGGAACATTTTTAAACGCTCTTCTTGCTGCGGTTCTTCTGTTTCTAATGCAATATAATCGCCTTCTGCATGCTGATTGATACGATTGATAATACGATAGATACGCTTTAATCCTGGTGTTGTAATTTTTTCAGGATTGGACGAAATTTTAATTGTGTCGTTTAGTGTACCGTTTTCATCTTCGATACAAACTAATTTATAAACAGCGCCTAATGCTGGCTGTTCAAACGATGTGATTAGTTTTGTTCCAACACCCCATACGTCAATTTTGGCTCCTTGCGATTTTAAATGTAAAATCGTGTATTCATCCAAGTCGCTCGAAGCAATAATTTTTGTATTGGTAAATCCAGCTGCATCTAACATTTTACGCGCTTCTTTAGATAAGTACGCCATATCTCCGCTATCAAGGCGGATGCCATAAAAGTTAATGTGATCACCAAATTCTTTTGCGACGCGGATCGCATTTGGTACACCAGATTTTAATGTGTCGTATGTATCAACGAGAAAAACGCATTTTTCATGTGTTTCCGCATATTTTTTGAAGGCTACATACTCATCGCGATACGCTTGTACAAATGAATGAGCATGTGTACCAGCAACAGGAATACCAAATCGTTTTCCAGCTCGAACATTACTTGTTGAAGAAAAACCGCCGATGAATGCTGCTCTTGTTCCCCAAAGTGCTGCATCAAATTCATGAGCACGGCGTGTTCCGAATTCAAGAAGTTCATCATCACCAGCTGCATGCTTCATCCGTGCAGCTTTTGTAGCAATTAATGTTTGGTAGTTCACAATATTTAAAAGTGCGGTTTCAATAATTTGTGCTTCTCCAAGTGGTGCTTCTATACGCAAAAGGGGTTCGTTATGAAAGACAACCTCGCCTTCCTGCATACTGCGAATGGAGCCAGTAAACTTCATATTTTGTAAGTAATGTAAAAAATCTTCTTCAAATTGCAGCTCTTTGAGATAAGCAATATCACTTTCTGTAAACCGAAAGTTCTCCACATACTCTATAATCTTTTCGAGCCCTGCAAAAATAGCATAACCATTTTCAAAAGGCAGCTTACGAAAGTATAAATCGAATACTGCCCGGCGATTATGAATATTATCCTTCCAATATGTATAGGCCATATTCATTTGATATAAGTCTGTGTGTAAGGCGTAGCTATCGTCTTTATAATGTCCCATAACATAAACACCTCCATATTTTGGTTATAGTATACCTCTTTTTTGAAGTTTTTTGCTAAAAACTATACATATCATAAATGTTATAAATTAAAAATAAAAAATCCTTCGGAATATTTTTATTTATCAATTTATATTTTGGTAAAATTTATGTATTATTAAAGTACTAGGGGATAACTTAGAATGGAGGAGGGGACTATGCAACAAAATCTAGAAAAAATGGGTAAGCAAATTTTTTACAAACGACTCCAACAAAAAATGACACAAGAAGAACTTTGTCAAGGCATTTGTTCCGTCTCATATTTAAGTAAAATTGAAAATGGAAAAATTGAGGCCTCAGAAGAAATATTGCAGTTATTATGTACGAGATTAGAGATTGCAGTTTCGGATTTAAGAGATATTGAAGCTGAGGTGAAAGAAAAGTTAGAGGAGTGGTTAAAAGCACTAGTTCACTTAGATAAATATAAAGTTGAAGAGTTATATAAAGAACTAGAAGTAGAGATGCAACAAATTGTTGATTTTGAGATTGTAAATTATTATAAGTTGTTATATACACGATATTTAATTATGAAGAGAAATATACCAGCCCTTAAAGAGGAGTTGGAGAAACTAAAAAAGGTTTATAAAAAATATTCTCCATTTCAGCAGCTGCTATATCAGTATAGTCAGGCTTTATGCTATTGCCTACAGCATAAATGGCAAGAGGGATTACGGTTTCTAATTCAAACAGAGTTAATGGCAAAAGAACAAAATTATTATGAGACTGGAATTTATTATAATTTAGCGGTTGCATATACTCATTTGGAAATTCCATATATGGCACTTCATTTTGCTAATATTGCCATGGAAGGATTTCGAAATGAATATAAATTTCGAAATGTGATTAATTGTCAAGTCATTGTTGGGTTGAGCTATATTGAAAGAAGACAGTATGATGAAGCGTTAAAAATTTATGAGAGTATACTACGAGAAGTAGACGCTTTTTCTGATAAGGATGTATTGCTGGCAATGGTATTAAGTAATATTGGCAATGTACATTATAAAATGAAAAAGTATGAAGAAGCCAAAAAATATTATGTAGAAAGTTTACAATATCAAAGAGATGAAGATGTGAACTACGTCGAGACGTTGTATGAGATGGCCCTTCAATGTATCCACCTTGAACAATTAGAAGAAGCAAAAGAGTGGATTGAGAAGGGGATTATTTCTGCTAAGAGAGATGAAAGATGTAATACGAAGTTGTATTTACTCCTTATGCTTCGTTATAAGTATTTTACAGAGCCAAGTGTATATAAAGTATTTTTAGAAACAGAAGCAATACCTTTTTTTAAAAATGCAGGAAATATACAAGAATTAAAGAAAGTATATATAGAACTCGCTGAATATTTCACGAATTCTTTGCAATTTACAGAAAGCAATCATTATTATAAGTTAGCAATTGAAGCGCTCGAAACGATACGGGAGGGATAAGGATGAAAAAAGTAGTAATAGGTATGGTTTTAACAATGGTGGCATTAGTTGTAATGGCTGATACGCAATATGCTTATAAACCAGATGTTTTTGGACAAGCTACTAATACAGTTGAAACAATAAATATGTAAGGTGACCATTGGGAATGAGACTGACTCGAAATGTCGTTAAAAAACGGCCTTTTGAGTCAGTTTTTTTATTCCTGTTTTTAAATTGTTCGTCAAAATTCTACAAAACTTGAGAAATAAAAATATTTAAATATTAAGATTGCAGCTCGTTTATCATATTGGAATCAAGTTAATGTGAGTATAGAATAACAGCAAAACCCTCTGTCCTGATAAACAGGAGGGCTAAATAATTGTTCGTCAAAATTCTACAAAACTTGAGAAAAAAATTTTTTTAATTTTCAGTATTTTAATAGTGAAAACTTAATGCTACTATAAATCTACTCTTTAAAAAATTTTTGTTAGGGGGAAAAGAATGATGAAGAAAAAGAGTTTAGCGTTTGTGTTAGCAGCGGGAATGGCAGTGACAACGTTCGGGGGGACAAGCTCTGCGTTTGCAGATTCAAAGAACGTACTTTCTACAAAGAAATACAATGAGACTGTCCAGTCTCCAGAGTTTGTAGCAGGTGATTTAACAGGTACGTCTGGGAAAAAAGCAGAATCTGTTGTATTTGATTATTTAAACGCTGCGAAAAAAGATTATAAACTAGGCGAAAAAAGTGCAGAAGAATCTTTTAAAGTGCAACAAGTTGTAAAAGATCCTGTAGGAGAAGCAACAGTTGTACGCTTACAGCAAGTGTATGAAGGTGTACCAGTGTGGGGTTCTACTCAAGTAGCTCATATTGGGAAAGATGGTGTATTAAAAGTTGTATCAGGAACTGTTGCGCCTGATTTAGATAAGAAAGAGAAGCTAAAAAATAAAAATAAAATTGACGGAAAACAAGCAATTGCAGCTGCACAAAAAGATTTGGGGCTGAATCCAAAATATGAAGCAGAGCCGTCAGCGGACTTATTTGTATATCAAAATGGCGAGGAAACAACATATGCATATGTTGTGAAGTTGAACTTCTTAGATCCAGAGCCAGGAAACTATTATTATTTCGTTGAAGCTGATAGTGGTAAAGTACTGAATAAATACAATACAATTCATAGTGCTAATGCTACGAATAAGACACCGATTAAACTTGTAACAGGAACAAATAAAGTTGGAACAGGTAAAGGAGTATTAGGAGATACAAAATCTATTAATACAACATTATCTGGATCTAGCTATTATTTACAAGATAATACACGCGGTGCGGCAATTTACACTTATGATGGAAAAAATCGCACTACTCTTCCAGGAACATTATGGGCAGATGTGGATAATATCTTTAATGCTAGCCGTGATGCAGCGGCAGTGGATGCACATTATTATGCAGGTGTAACATATGACTATTACAAAAACACGTTTAATCGCAACTCTTATAACGATGCTGGTGCACCGTTAAAATCAACAGTTCATTATAAGAGCGGTTATAATAATGCTTTCTGGAATGGTTCACAAATGGTGTATGGTGATGGAGATGGATATACATTTGTTCCATTATCTGGTGGGTTAGATGTTGTTGGGCATGAATTAACACATGCCGTTACAGAATATAGTTCAAACCTTGTTTATCAAGATGAGTCTGGTGCATTAAATGAAGCAGTCTCTGATATTTTTGGAACATTAATAGAATACGCTGATAACCGTAACCCAGATTGGGAAATTGGTGAAGATATTTATACGCCTGGTACAGCTGGGGATGCGCTTCGCTCTATGAGTGATCCAACAAAATATGGTGACCCAGATCATTATTCTAAACGCTATACAGGAACGGACGATAACGGCGGCGTGCATACAAACAGTAGTATTATTAATAAAGCTGCTTACTTATTGGCAAATGGTGGTACACATTATGGTGTAACGGTAAATGGTATTGGCAAAGATAAAGTAGGTGCAATCTACTATCGTGCAAATACACAATATTTCACTGAATCTACAACATTTAGTCAAGCTCGTGCTGGATTGGTACAAGCAGCAGCTGATTTATACGGTGCAAATTCTGCAGAAGTGGCAGCTGTGAAGCAGTCTTATGATGCAGTTGGTGTGAACTAGGTTCCACTCCCCTTTATATAATGAAAAAGGAGCATATGCTCCTTTTTTCATTTTTTCTTCCATGTTTTCCACAAATAAAATAAGCCCGCGCAACCAGCAATTGTTATAATCCATTTTGCTTCACTTGTTCCGTTTATAACTTGGTAAGTAGAATACACTTCAATAAGTAGAGCCGGTATTTTCCCAAGAGTACTAGCGATGCTAAAAGTCAGAATGGACATCGTTCCGAGGGCTGCAAATAGTGTTACGATTCCAGACGGAATAAATGGTATGAGGCGAAACGATAAAACGAGAAAGAATGCTTCTTTTCCTTGTACATAAAGAAGTTTCCTTACTTTTGGGTATTTATCTATATTTTTTTGAGCAATGTTTTGAAAGCCAAGCCGGTATAAATAAAATGAGATAATAGCTCCTAATACTTCTCCAGCAATTGAGATGAGTGTTCCTGTTGTTATCCCAAATAATGAAATGTTAATAGCAGTCAAAAAAACACTAGGAATAATAGCTGCTAGGCTAATAAGAATATTGAATAAGATGCTAAGCGGAATTGCCATTGTTTGATGCTCTATAAGAAAAGAATGAATCGTTTCTGCCATATAAATTAGTTTTCCTTTGCTTTTTTTATATACAAGTTAAAAAACTGACATAAAACCCCCTTTCTTTTTGGAGAAGACAAGAGCATCTGGCCGGGCATAGAAGCGACTTATATGCTGAAAAATTAAAATTGATTTATATAGCATTACATCATAGTTTTTATATTAGGACAATAGAATTGTGGGAAATCATAGATTTATTTGAAGAAAAAGTCATATTTTTATAGAAAGAATTACTAGGAAATAACAATAGGTACGATAAAATTGACTTTTTCTAAAGATAATACAATAATCATGAAAGAGGTGATACGATGAAAAGATTAGGGAATGTTATGATAAGCATCATGCTTATGATGATACTTGTATTAAGCGGATGTTCAAGTCAGACTAAGCCGAAAGAAAATAATGCAGCATCAGTTGTAAACGTTAGTGATAAGATTTTAGATGAAATGGAAGGACCGCCCAAAAATGGTCATACGCTAGAACGTCACGTTGGCAAAACAGATGAGCAGTTGAAAGAACGATTACGTACAGATAATGTATCTGCCGCAAGTACATATTATGATAAAGAAACAGCAACAAAGGCGGTAAAGGATAGCTTAAAGCAGCATGAAAAAGAAATTGAAAAATGGTTGAAAGAATCGAAGGAAAATCGTCTTGTATTGAATACGAAGCATAACTTTGCAGTTGGAAAAACGGTATTAAAAAAGGATATGCGCGTAAAAGATGGACTTCGTAATACAGTAACTGTGTTGCAAAGAGATAAAGGGAGTCAGCTTGGTTTTAAAATTATTACTTCTTATCCTTCTGAGAAATAAGAAAGGCGGGGAATTTATGTATTCAACATTTCAATATTTTCTTAGAGCGTATTGTACATTAAGTATATATGAAGAAGAAATGACTAATCTTATGCAACAATTTAAAGAACAGGAAGAACAAGAAACGCAGGAAAAATTATTACAAGAATTTGCTCAAATACACAAAAAAGAAGATTGGGAGAAAGTAAGGCAAGAAGCTGAACGATATGGAAATCGTATGTGGACAATAGAAGAAGCAAAAGCGCATATCGGTACTTTTGTTTCTATATTACAAAACAAAAAGGCGTGAATCATCCCGCCTTTTTGTATGTGCTTTTTGAAATCTGACCGCTCGAGAGCACTTGCCCATTTTGTGTTACTTTTTTATATGTTACAGCCACAATATTTTTGTCAGTTTCACTTATAACTTTCGAAGAAACCTCTACATTTTTTCCTGTATTTGTACCGAAAATACGAGCAGTTACACTACTGCCACTCGTGAATGCTTGAATATAAATATATTTACCAGTATTATTTTTAAATTTCAAGTCAGGACCGTAGTCAGCAACTGCTGCATCTTGACCAAGAGGTAAGTAATGGACTGGTAAAGAATGATTACTTCGAGCTACAACTCCTAAATCAGCGCGTAATACGGCGCCATATAATGTACTGCTTAATTGGCAAACACCACCCCCAGCACTTTGTTCTACTTTTCCGTTTACATATATACCTGCTGATTTATAGCCATGTGCTGCATCTGTTATGCCAACACGACCATTAAAACTAAATGTCTCATCGGGTGCAACAAATACTCCCGTTAATGTATCGGCAGCGCGTTCTACATTAAAAGTTTGACTTGAGTTTCGTCCAGCCAGTGGGGTAGAGTATTCAGCGATTACTTCTTGAATCCCCATATTTTTTACATCTTCTGTTGAGCGCTCGGGTTTCAAGGCTGTAATTGGAACTTGGATATCTTGTTTATTTGTCGTAATGGCTTCTGTTGTGAGGGATTTTAACTTCTCTTTATCAACTTTTTCACCATCTTTACTTTCGCTAATATTAATTGTTGTTCCAGAAATAGATAAGTCGGCATTAATAGGTTCTACTAAGGAATCATTATATTTTTCCTTAATAAATGCATCATATTTTGCTGCGTTTATAGAAGGCTCTAACTTATAGTCGCGTTTTAATTCACCTGTTTCAGCTTGTTTTCTCATTTTATAACGACTAGAAATATTGCCCTTTTGTTCTTTAAAAATTTTATCTGCAACATCTGTACCGTTATATTCAACCCCTAATTCTTGCCAAGTATATGTATGTTTGTCATCCTGTAAGGCATAATTCACAGATTTTTTATTTAACTCATCAATTTTTTGTTGAATTATTTTTTGAACGTCTGCTTTCTTTTTCCTATCTATGGAAATACCTTCAAATGTTGTGTGGGGTAAAACGTAGGTATCTAACTGCTGATTTAATTTGGACACATATTGATAAGCGCTAACACCACCACCACAAAGAATGATTCCACCAGCAATCGCAGAACCAATAATCAAATTGCGTAATTTCATTTATTTCCCTCCGAAAAGAAAATTTTTTAGATTATTAATATGTATATTTCTAATGTATAAATGATAAAAGCAGTGATTCTTATACACTAGTATACTATTAATTTTATTACATGTGTAATATTTTGATAAAAAACGTTACATTTTTGTAATATAATTACCTATAACTAGAAAGTTTATGCAGCAGAGTAAAGTGAAAATTCCACTAGTGGGAGTTTTCTTTCTAATCTGTCTTCTTTGCTTCGTGATGTGAAGGTTTTATTGCCTATGAATAGTGAGAGAAGTTTTCTTTGAATTGTCTCATGAAGTATAAGTTTTATAGGGGAAAGATAAGCACATAAAAAAACAGCTGTTGTATTACAACAGCTGTTTTTTTATAATTTCTTATGATCTAATTTACCTGTAACACCAAGATGGCCTTGTAGTTCCTTCGTAATATCTTGAACACTCTTTTCTTCAGGGACATAAAAGTATTTACCATCAATATATTTATCCTGGCCTTTTACTTGCAATTTATCAATCTTTAAGCGGGAGTCCATTGAGTTTTTTGTAATTGCCATCATATCGTCGAAAGTTAAGTTTGTTTTTATATCATGATCGACTGCATCAAGTAAGTCACCAAGTTTGTTAATTGAATTCACAGATAATGCTTTTTGAGCAATTGCTTCTAAAACAAGTTGTTGACGTTGACCGCGCATATAGTCGCTGTCAATATGACGCGTTCTTGCTAGTGCAAGAGCTTGTTCGCCGTTTAAGTGTTGGCGACCTTTTTCAAGGTGGATAGCACCTTGCTGGTCTTTACTGTCTTGTTCAGTAAAGGTAACTGGTACATCTACATCAATACCACCAAGAGAATCAACAATTTTTATAAAGGATTTAAAGTTAAATTTTACATAATAATCAACAGGAACATCTAGAAAACGTTCTACTGTATTAATTGTGCTATCAACGCCACCAAATACGTGTGCATGTGTAATCTTATCTTCTTTCTTTTCTGATGGAATATATACGCGAGAATCACGAGGAATGCTTAATAATTTCACGGATTTATCGTTTTTATTAATAGTTGCAAGTAACAATGCATCTGTACGAGTTGCAGTTCCGTATTCTTTTGTTCGTGTATCACTTTCATCAACACCCATAATTAGGATTGAAATATTATCAGTCATCGGTTTTACTGCTTTTTCGCGCTTGTCCGATTTATCGCCGCGTCCTAATTCTGAGTAAGCACCATTAGCAACAGCTTGTGCTTTATTATATATATGGAAGAAATAGCTGCCTCCTCCAATAATCAAGAGGAATAAAGGAATGAGAACAAACCATAGTATACGTTTTTTCTTAGAGCGTTTTTTTTGTAATGCTCTATTTAGCGCTTCTAAATCAGGTTTCATTAATATTTCTCCTTTAAACAATCAATTCATATATTTTCTTATAATTTTAAAAAAGACACACTTTCTATTGTACATAAATACAATTAGTTTTCATTAAAAATTTTTAAATGACATAAAAATGAAATATATGAAATATATGAAATATATTGTATTATAAAGATGTTTATATTGTATGAAAAGTTCTTGCACGAAAAACAGATGCCTTATAAAAAAGGCATCTGTTTAAGAATGATTGTATACAAAAAATAAAGGAAAAAAGATTTAATTTAAATCATAATACTAACAATAGTCGCAGATAGAATGCTTACTAATGTTGCTCCGTATAGGAGTTTCAAACCGAATCTAGCAACGACATTTCCTTGTTCTTCATGTAAATCTTTTACTACTCCTGAAATAATTCCAATTAGAATTCTAATTTACCAAGACCATTTATTTTACTAAGGAAAAAACCAATTCAGCGAATGATGAATGGTAAAATTTTAAAGTGTTGTAAGATACCAATTAAGACAGAGATAAATACAATTGGCAGTAAAACACTTAAAAAGAAAGACATTTCACCTTTGTTTAATAAGCCACCAAATACAAAGTTTACACCTACCGCGGCATACTTTAATAACTCATTAAATAAATTTGAAATTGCTGTAATGAGGATGAGGCCAACCTGTGTATTTAATAGTAGGAACGTTAAAATTAATTGTATAATAAGCATGATAATAATTGGTTTGAACTTAATGTGCTTTCTATTATTACTTGCTATAAAAGCAAGAAAAAAACGACAATGGGTCCGAGACCAAATGTGAAAAATTTCATAGTAACCCTCTTTATAGGTGACTTTGTATATAGGTTTTTCATTTCAATGGAGAATATACAAGAAAGGGAAAGAGAAGATGAATATTACTGCTGTTCACCATGTTGCCATTATTTGTTCCAATTATGAAGCATCAAAAAAATTCTATACAGAAGTACTTGGTTTTCAAATTTTACGTGAAGTATATCGAGAAGAGAGAGAATCATATAAGCTGGATTTGTGTGTTGGGAATACATATCAAATTGAATTATTTTCATTTCCTACCCCTCCGAAGCGCATAAGCTTTCCCGAAGCAACAGGATTAAGACATTTAGCATTTTCTGTTTCATCTATAGAAGAAGCTGTATCGCATTTACAGAAGCACGGTATACAAACTGGAAGCATTCGAATTGATGAGATAACTGGAAAACGTTTTGTATTTTTTCAAGATCCAGATGGTTTGCCCCTTGAATTATATGAGAAATAAAAATTTGTGAAATTTATACAGGTTTTCTTGTGAGGAAATGAGAGAAAATAAAGAAAGTTAAACTTATCATTGCGGGAGGTGTAACTTTAGCTGCCTACAGCTAAGGGAGATACTTGGAAATAGGGAATTTAATACTAGTTGCAGCTTTAATTACGTTGACGGGCTTTTTTGTTGCAATTGAATTTGCGATTGTGAAAGTACGCAGTAGCCGCATTGATCAACTTGTCGGAGAAAAAAAACGGGGAGCAATAGCGGCGAAAAAAGTAACTTCTAATTTAGATGAGTATTTGTCAGCGTGTCAGTTCGGGATTACCATTACAGCACTAGGACTGGGGTGGTTAGGTGAACCAACCGTAAAACATGTATTAGAGCCTGTATTGATTACACTTCAAATCTCTCCTCCAATTGCTAATACTGTATCTTTTATTATTGCATTTGCTGTTATTACTTTTTTACATGTTGTAGTTGGAGAATTGGCACCAAAAACATTTGCAATCCAAAAAGCAGAGCAAGTCAGTCTGATGTTTTCAAAGCCACTGATATATTTTTATCGCATTATGTATCCATTTATTTGGACATTAAATCATGCAGCTCGTTTTGTAACAAGTTTATTTGGATTAAAACCTGCTTCTGAACATGAAGTAGCGCATTCGGAGGAGGAACTTCGCCTCATTTTATCAGAGAGTTATGAAAGCGGAGAAATTAATCAAGCAGAGTTTAAATATGTAAATAATATTTTTGAATTTGACAATCGTCTTGCCAAAGAGATTATGGTGCCGCGAACAGAAATTGTTGGATTATATGCGGAAGATTTATTTGAAACCCATATTGAAATAATTCGGCAAGAAAAATATACAAGATATCCATTATTTGGGGAAGATAAAGATGAAGTGCTTGGAATGGTGAATGTGAAAGATTTCTTTATCCGTTACATGGATGGAGAAAAACAAGAAGCAAAATCAATTATGGCATATACAAGGCCGGTTATTGAAGTAATGGAAAACATTCCTATACATGATTTGCTGTTAAGTATGCAAAAAAAACGGATTCCACTGGCCATTTTATATGATGAATACGGTGGAACAGCAGGACTCGTTACGCTTGAAGATATTTTAGAAGAAATTGTGGGAGAAATACGTGATGAATATGATGAAGATGAACATCCGCCTATTCAACATATTAGTGACGATTGTAAAATCGTTGACGGAAAAGTGTTAGTCAGTGAAATTAATGATTTGTTTGGTTTACATTTGAATGAACAAGATGTAGATACAATTGGAGGATGGTTAATGATGCAAGGACAACCAATGGCAGAGGGGGATGTGACTGTTGTTGGGGAATGGACATTTACGATCCTTGAAAAAGATACTCATCAAATTAAGCGAGTAGAGATTAAAAAAATGGAAACGAAAGAAAAAGGCTGATGAACGAGTCATCAGCCTTTTAAATTAGAAAATATTAAACACTGCGTTAAGTTGAAGTAAGCTAATAATGAATAAGAAGATTAAGCTATATTTCATTGTCATTTTAAATAGCTCTGATTCTTTACCAACAATACCAACTGCCGCACAAGCTACAGCAACTGATTGTGGTGATACCATTTTTGCCATTGTACCGCCTACTACGTTTAAGGCAACGAGAGTAGAAGGGACGATATCTAATTGAGCGGCTGTAACAGCTTGAAGAGGTGCAAATAGAGAGCCGCTTGATACTACAGAACCAGTTAAGAATACGCCAATCCAACCTAAGATTGGAGAAAGAATAGGGAATGCATCACCAGTAGATGATAGAGCTAATCCAAGAGTTGAAGACATACCAGAATAGTTTGTTACATATGCTAATGCAATTACACTACAGATTGTAAAAATTGGTGTTTTTAACTCTTTTAATGTTTCAATAGTTAATTCTTTTATTAACTTACCGCTTACACGGAATACAAGTAAAGATACGATAATTGCAAGTACAATCGCAGTAGTTGTAGATGAGAATACATCTAACTTAAAGATTGCTGGAAACGGTGTATTTGCTTTAACGATTGGCGCTGTTTTCATCACGTGATTGTGCAGGCCAGGTACTTGAAGATTCCATACTAAGCTACTTAATGCACCATTTGGAAGGAATAAGGCTTTTACTGCTTTTAAATTAAAAATTGTTACAAATGCAGTTAAGAATACAAATGGTGACCAAGCGTATAAAATTTGTTTCATTGTATAACTATGTTTTTCTTGTTTATTTGCTTTTGCTTTTGTTGAAGATTTTGGTTGCCATACACGTAAGAATAATGCTAATGCGATCATGCTGACTACAGCTGCGAAAATATCAGTAAGTTCTGCACCAAGGAAATATGTTACAACGAATTGAGTAATAGCGAAAGAACCGCCGCTTACAATAATACCTTGCCAAGTTTCTTTAATTCCTTTGAAACCATCAACGATTGCAACAAGTAAGAATGGTAAGACGAAACTAATAAATGGTAAAATCCCAACTGCATGACGACCAACAGTTAATGCGTCAAGTTGTGTTAATTGAGCAGGTACTGTAATTGGAATACCCATTGCACCCATCGCGCCCCCGGCAATGTTAGCAACTAAACATATACCCGCTGCTTTTAATGGATCAAATCCCATACCTACAAGTAATGCTGCTGTAATAGCAACTGGTACACCAAAACCTGCTGCACCTTCTAAGAAAGCACCGAAAGAATAAGCAATCAATAATACTTGAAGACGAGGGTCGCTTGTAATGCTAGAAATGCTATCGCGAATAACGTTAAATTGTTCAGTTTTTACAGTTAGTTTGTAAAGAAAAATTGCTGCGATAACAATTGTACAAATTGGATAAAATCCAGCGGCTACACCGAAGGCAGCGGAGGATACGGCCATAGTTGCTGGCATTTTATAGAAAAATATAGAAAGAATGATAGCTAAAATAACACTATAAAATCCAGATACGTATCCTTTCATTTTAAAGATTGTTAAACATAATACGAAAAATAAAATTGGTATTGCGGCTACAAGTGCTGATAGCCAAATATTGTGTAATGGGTCATAAATTTGTGTCCATGTATTCATAATTGCGACATCTCCTATATATAATTTGTGAATAAATTCACAAAAAATGTGAAATATTTCACAATCAAATTACATTTTTAGTATAGTCCCCTTAATCACTATTGTCAACTTGGTAAAGCGTAATTATTACATAGAATCTGTAACTGTAAAAATTCCGCTACATTTCATGAAAAAATTAGGAGAAGTAAAGGGATTAATATACAGCAAAAAGTGTATACGGATAGGATATGTTATCTGTTGTTTATATATTCTTGTATAATTTTTAGCTCTCTACTATACATTTCAGAGATGTGCTTAATTAAACATAAGAATCATGAGGGGATACAAAAAATATAACAAAAATGTTGAGAAATTTATTTTTGAAAGCAATGAACAGCCTTGTAGATACTTTGCTTTTTCTCTAAGTCGTATAGTATAATATTCAAACATCAAAAGAGAGTTTTCTCTCTATATAAAGGAGGAATGTGGTTTTTATTATAGGAAGTTATTGGATATAGAATGGAATAACGAATAAGAAATATAAAAATAAAACATGTATAAATATAAAATAAGTAGAAAAAATGAGGGGAAAATATGTATCAAAATCAATTTGATTGTCGTATTTCAGAAGAAGATGTACAAATGTTACGAGCACTAGCTCATCCGCTTCGTCTTCGTCTTGTAATGGAACTAGTGCAGCGTGGAATTTGTAATGTAACACAGTTGCAGGAAGTATTAGAAATTCCACAATCTACAGTATCACAACATTTAACAAAATTAAAGCAGAATAAAGTTGTCCGTTTTGAAAGACGTGGTTTAGAAGTATATTATGAAGTGCACAATGAGAAAGTAAATAAAATTTTAAAAACATTATTTTCTTAAAATTGAAATATTATGCAAAAAATAGGTATGTACTTGTACATACCTATTTTTTTTATCCTGCATTAACGCGCAGTAAGACTTCTATCTCAAGATGGAGAGGGGAGCAAAGAAGACAGGTGGGGGATAACTGCTGGCATGCGCCCGTTATTCGCAGATAGTGAGACTTTATCTCCAGATTGTTGAGAAATAAAGAGAGAGGCGAGGATAAAATTCATTCAGACACGGCAATATAAAAAAGAATAAGGAGGGAACGATTATGGATATAAAGCGAGTAAAACAAATTTTATCATCATCAAGTAGAATTGACGTTACATATCACGGTGTGCCTGTTTGGATTGAAAGCTGTGATGAGACAAATGGGCTTGCGAATGTGCACGATATAAAAACACCACATGACACAGTACAAGTAGACATCACTGCATTAGAAGAGCATTAAAAAAAGCGGAGAAAATTCTCCGCTTTTTACATTTATTCCATCATATGTGCAATTTTCTTAGAGAACATAAGAAGTATTAAACCTAATACAATAACGATAATACCAATGCTTGAGAATACTTCTAAATAACCTAAAGATTGTGTGTAAGCTGCTAAGATACCAGCTAGCTTGTTTGCACATCCAGTACCAGCCATCCATACGCCCATTAATAAAGAAGCTAACTTTACAGGAGCGATTGCACTTACCATAGATAAACCGATTGGTGATAAGAATAGCTCACCAATTGTATGGAATACATATGTGATAACAATGAACAGTAAGTTCGCTTTTGCAGCAATATGAGCTTCATCACTACCTGTTTTTAAAACTGCTAATGTTAATACAAGGTAACCGATTCCTAATAGAATCATACCAAGTGCCATTTTTGTTGGGATTTTTAAATCGCCATTTTTTGTTTTAGAAAGTTTTACCCATAACGCAGAAACAACTGGTGCTAATAAAACGATAAACAATGGGTTAACAGATTGGAACCAAGAAGTTGGCATTTCCCATCCAAAAATAGTGCGATCAACGAATTTATCTGTATAAAGAGTTAAAGAACTACCTGCTTGTTCGAAGCCTGCCCAGAAGAAGACAACGAAGCAAGTTAAAATAATAATTGCCCAAGTACGGTTTTTCTCTTGTTTTGTTAAAGGTTTTTTCTCGATAACTTTTGCATTGCTATCTTTTGATTTTTTACCAACAACTGTTGTTCCGATATCACCAAGATAACGTTTAGCTAGTAAGTTAAAGAGAACTTGACCAATAATCATACCAATACAAGCAACTAAGAAGCCGTATTTGTATCCTTTTACCATAACGCCGTTAACAGTTGATGTAAAGAAATCTTCTGCCAAGAAACCACAAAGTAACGGTGCAATTAAAGCGCCTAAGTTAATACCCATGTAGAAGATTGTGAAAGCCGAGTCACGGCGTTTATCGTGTTCACCGTAAAGTGAACCTACAAGAGTTGAAATGTTTGGTTTGAAAAATCCATTACCGATAATTAATAATCCTAATCCTAAATAAAGTCCAGTTGATGTATTCATTGAGAAAAGAACAAAGTTACCAATTGCCATAATGATACCACCAATAGTAATTGCGTGGCGTTTTGTGATAAAGTGGTCAGTTAACCACCCACCAATAATTGGCGTGAAATATACGAGCATTGTAAATGTACCATAAAGTTGTACAGCGGCTGCTTTGTCAAACCCTAGCCCTCCGCTAATAACTGCAGTTGTTAAATAAAGAACTAAAAGACTGCGCATTCCATAGTAGCTAAATCTTTCCCACATTTCTGTAAAGAACAACAAATATAATCCCGGAGGATGTTTCTTTGGTGATTGTTGTTCTTCAGCTTTGTCTAACTTTAAAGCTGCATCCATTTTCATTCCTCCTAATCTTGTTCAACGGATATTTATGTAATCATTTTAATTTACAAAATATTTAGAAGTCAATAGAATTATATGGAAATAGAATAAAAAATTTTGTAAATTCTGTGAAAACTGTTTCCGTTATCATATTTTTCCCTTGAAAAATTTAAAATAAGCGTTTTCAAGTGTATTCTTTCTTGTCCGAAAAGAATGTAAAATAATCGCTAATCAGAAAATTTTAACTAAATAAATTTTTCTGATATACTGAACTGTTCTTTTGGATATTTTTTAAATATAACATATTTCGCATAAGAATACAAAATAAAAAACAACTCTTGTATGCTAGAGTTGTTTTTTACTAAGTAATAAATTAAGAGATGGAAACTACCGATTTATACCATTTCAATAAGATGTTTTATCCTTCCATCAGTAGGGATGAAGAGCTCCTACTGATGGAAGTTTCACTTTATTTTACAAAGCGTTTTTCAATGTCATCTAGCATCAAGTTCGCAGCCATTACACCGCCAGCTGTATTCCAAATGACATCGTCAACTTTGTATACTTTGCCATTTTTGGAAGCATTTAAGTTTTTGAATAGAGGATCGTTGATATATTCTTTTTCTAATTCAGAACCTTTCTTTTCATTACCTTTATCATATGTGAAGTAGAAGATAATATCGCCATCCATTGCCGAAATGCGCTCTTTAGATACATTACGTTCTGCAAAGTCATTTTTATTTTGATCACCAGGACGTTTGAAACCAAGTTCTTTTAAAATAACACCAGAGAATGTATCTCCGTGATAAATACGTACATCACCAGGCATAAAGCGCACCATAGAAATTTCTTGATTTACTTTATCTCCAAGTTTACCTTTTAAGTCTTTTATACGTTTGTCGTAATCAGCTAGTACCTTTTGACCTTCTTTTTCTTTATTTACTGTTTTTGCATAAAGTTTGAAGTTATCTTTCCATTCACCGCGTAGTGTTTCTGAGAAAACAGTAGGAGCAATACCTTTTAATTGCTCGTATATTTTTTCGTGACGCAGTTTGTTACCAATGATTAAGTCGGGTTTTAAAGAAGCGATTGCTTCTACATTGGGTTGAAGCTCGGTACCGACAGTTTTTACATTTTTCAGTTTGTCCTTCGTATGTGGATACCATGGGTTACCGGTAGGTGCTTCAGCAGCACCGACTGGTGTTACACCAAGGGTAAGTAAAGCTTCTGTTCCTTCATTTGTTAAAACAACGACACGCTTTGGATTAGCAGGAACTTCTGTTTTACCCATTGCATGTTCTACAGTAATCATTTCTTTCTTTTCTTCTTTTTTAGGCTCAGCTTTGTTATCTGATTTCCCACATGCCCCTAAAAGAAGGGTAAATGATAACACGAATACAAATAATGCAAATGATTTTTGCTTGATGAAATTCATTATGTAGCCCCCTAGATATTGAGAATGTTTTTCAATTAACAAGGTTGATATTAAGGTGTTACAAATAGATTGTCAATAGGTTCAATTGAAAATAATTATTACTATCATTGACGATGCGAATTAAGTTACAATACACTAACAACGTATCATTATGTATTAAAGGAGAAACGCTGCATGTTATTAAAAACAAATCAGGCAAAATGGGTTGGATTATTTGGTGGAATCATTGCAGTTATTGCTTGTATTTGGGGGAGTATTATTTTGGGATATACAAATACAAGTGGGAAATTAGCATTGGATGCTTTTTTCCATTTTAATGGTTCGAATGAACATATTATTATTCAAAACATACGTTTACCTCGTGCGCTTATTGCTGCTAGTGTCGGTGCTAGTTTAGCCATCGCTGGTTGCTTTATGCAAACTTTAACAAAAAATCCACTCGCTGCTCCGGATTTTATCGGATTAAACTCAGGTGCTGCCTTTTTCATTGTTGTAGCGATTGTTGTTTTTTCGATTTCATCTTTGTCAGCGTTTACGTGGATTGCCTTTTTAGGTGCAGCAGTTGCTGCCGCGCTTGTATTTGCTTCTAGTTCTTTAGGAAAAGAAGGGACAACTCCTCTTAAGTTAACATTGGCAGGGGTAGCGATAAGTGCTTTATTCTCTTCTTTAACACAGGGACTGCTTGTATTAAATGAAAAAGCATTAGAAGAAGTATTGTTTTGGCTTGCTGGTTCTGTACAAGGTAGAAAGTTAGAAGTATTACAATCTGTATTTCCATATTTATTAGTTGGCTGGATTGCTTCTCTCCTGATGGCAGGGAAAGTGAATACGCTCATGATGGGAGAAGATGTAGCAAAAGGGCTAGGACAACGAACAGTGATAATGAAGGCACTTGTACTGCTTATTATTGTTTTATTGTCAGGTGGATCTGTTGCTGTTGCAGGACCAATTGGATTTGTTGGAATTATTATCCCTCATTTTGCAAGAGCTCTTGTCGGTGTAGATCATCGTTGGAGAGTTCCGTATAGTGGATTGTTAGGTGCCATTTTGTTATTACTTGCAGATATTGCTGCGAGATATGTGATTATGCCACAAGAAGTACCAGTAGGGGTTATGACAGCATTTATTGGTGCACCATTCTTTATTTATATCGCACGTAAGAGAGGGCTTAGCAAATGAAGAAGTACATTCCGTTTCGTATAGGAAAAGACGGTCTCTCGTTTTTAATGTATAAACGAGCTTGTCTCGTCTTGTTAGGTTTATTAGTTGTTTTAATCGGATTATTTTTTGCAAGTGCGGGTATGGGAGAGATGAAAGTAGCTCCATATGATGTATGGCAAGCAATTATCGGAAACGGTGATGCAATGTCTAATATGGTTGTAAATAAGTTTCGTATGCCACGTATTCTAATTGCAATTCTCGTAGGAATAGCTCTTGCTGTAGCCGGATGTATTTTACAAGGGCTCGTTCGAAACCCGCTTGCTTCTCCTGACATTATTGGCATTACGGGCGGGGCAAGTGTAGCGGTTGTATTATTCCTAGCTATATTTAGTGATAAAAATAATGCATTAACAGTAAGTATCCATTATATGCCACTTGCGGCCTTTATTGGGGCAACCATCGTTGCATTTTTTGTATATTTATTTGCGTGGAGAAATGATGGATTATCGCCGACTGGTCTTGTTTTAATTGGTGTTGGGTTTTGGGCACTAACGAAAGCAGCGACAACATTATTCATGCTGCTAGCACCAATCTATCAAGCGAGCCAAGCCAATGTGTGGATTACCGGTACTGTTTACGGAGCTTCCTGGCAAAACGTAGGGGTGTTAGCACCTTGGGTTCTTATTTTAACAGTGGTTGCATTTATAGCTGCGAGACATTTAAATGCACAAGAACTTGGTGATGATATTGCTACTGGACTTGGTATTCGTCTAACGAAATCACGTCTTTTCCTCTTGCTCCTTAGTACAGCGTTAATTGGAGGAGCGGTTGCCTTTGCAGGTGGAATCGGATTTGTTGGTTTAATGGCACCACATATTTCAAGAAGGTTAGTAGGTTCTTTATATGGTGCGTTAATTCCAGTAGCAGCTGTTGTAGGTGCGATTTTAGTACTTGCTGCAGATTTAATTGGGCGCACAATCTTTGCTCCGCTTGAAGTGCCAGCAGGTGTATTTACATCAGCAATCGGTGCTCCATATTTTATTTATTTACTTTATAAAAGTCGAAATTCATAAAGGTAAAGAAAAAATATATAGATGATTTACTATCTATTAAAAAACGGAGTAAAGGAAGATAAACATGCAAAAAGCATTAGAAACAAAATCATTAACGTTGTCTTATGGTGAAACAATTATTATTGATGAATTAGATTTAGAAATTCCAAAAGGGAAAATTTCGATTTTTATCGGTTCAAATGGCTGTGGGAAGTCTACTTTATTACGTTCACTTGCACGTTTATTAAAACCAACATCTGGGGATATTTTATTAGGAGATCAAGTTATTCAAAATATGCAAACGAAGCAAATTGCTCGCCAGCTTGCAATTTTGCCACAAGGCCCGCAAGCGCCAGAAGGAGTAACTGTTCTTCAGCTTGTTAAACAAGGACGTTATCCATATCAAACATGGTTAAAGCAATGGTCAAAGCAAGATGAAGAAATGATATGGAAAGCATTAGCTGCAACGGGGATGACTGAATTTGCAGAACGAGATGTTCATGCCCTTTCTGGTGGACAACGTCAGCGTGCATGGATTGCAATGACACTTGCTCAGGATACAGATATCATTTTATTAGACGAGCCAACAACATATTTAGATATGACACATCAAATTGAAGTGCTTGATTTATTATTTGAGTTAAATGAGAATGAGCAACGGACAATCATAATGGTGCTGCATGATTTAAATTTAGCTTGTCGTTATGCAGATCATATTGTAGCAATTCGTGATAAACAAATTTATGCACAAGGCAAACCAGAAGATATTATTAATGATAAGCTTGTACGTGATGTTTTTCGCATGAATTGTGAAATTATAACAGACCCGTTATTCGGTACACCGCTTTGTATCCCGCAAGGAAAGGGAAGACGTATACTTCCGCAAGCGGTTAATTAAAAGGGAAAATATATAAAAGGCGATGCATCAACATCGCCTTTTTATTTTGTACACGAAAATAATAGAAACAGGGGGATACGCAGCCTACGTGTATATTCTTCCTCACTTTGAAAATGCTGCAACTCCGGTGTTGCTTCGCGTAAACTAGTAATCGTAAAACCAGCTTTCTGTAAAGATATGAAATATTGTTCAATTGTCCGGTGGTATTTAATCACTTGTTCATTAATCCATGGCTCAACGCGTTTGCCAGTTTTAAAATAATCATCAACAAGCCAGCTTGTTCTTTTTCCAGTACTTTGTAAGCTTTCAAATGCAGAAGTGATAACTGGGTGCTGAACACTAAAAGCAAAAGTCCCGCCAGGTTTTAACGTTTGAAAAATCTGTCTGAGAGTATCATCAATATGTTCAATGTAGTGAAGGACAAGTCTAGATGTAACGATATCAAAAGTAGAAGATGGGTATGTATAGTCTTTGAGGTTTAAAAGATGGACAATTCCATTTGTATGTTGTAATTGCTTCTTAGCTTCTTCATACATGCGATGGGAGCCTTCAATTCCGGTATAAGATTGACAGCCTTTCTGTAATAGTTCTACTCCAAGTTGTGCATCACCGCAGCCAAGATCAAGAATACTTTTATCTTTTATATGGCCGAGTAATTGTAAGAGAACAGGCTTTTCAATCGTGTCGTTTGGGTTATCAGTTCGATGCCTACGTTTCATGTATTGTTCAAAAAATAAGTCCTCATTGTAAACGTCAGATTCTGTATAAGACATTGTATCCACTCCTTGAAAGCGTTTTTTTTAATTCTATCAAAATCTAAATAATAATAATAGATTTCCGTCATTAGATAAGATATAATCAGTAGATGTAAGCGTTTACTTTAAGCTATTTTCCTATAACAATTTTTAAAAACGTGTTAAGCTAATAAAGGGAGTATTATGGTAATACTTTCTTTATATGAACGATAGGGAGGTTTCACGATGTCTAGCAAAACACTTGACAATTTTTTAGTAGAAAACCTAGAGGATTTAAAATCAAAGGGGCTTTATAACGTTATTGATCCGCTTGAGAGTTCGAATGGACCAATCATTACAATTGGCGGAAAAGAATATATTAATTTATCTTCAAATAACTATCTTGGATTAGCAACAGATGAGCGTTTAAAAGAAGCAGCAATCGGCGCGATTCATAAATATGGTGTTGGTGCAGGAGCTGTTCGTACAATTAACGGTACACTTGACTTGCATATTAAATTAGAAGAAACAATTGCCAAATTCAAGCATACGGAAGCAGCAATTGCATATCAATCTGGATTTAATTGTAATATGGCAGCGATTTCAGCTGTTATGGATAAAAATGATGCAATTCTTTCTGATGAATTAAACCATGCATCTATTATTGATGGTTGCCGTTTATCAAGAGCAAAAATTATCGTTTTTAAACATTCCGATATGGAAGATTTACGTAAAAAAGCGATCGAAGCAAAAGAATCTGGTTTATACAATAAATTAATGGTTATTACAGATGGTGTATTCTCAATGGATGGCGATGTAGCAAAACTACCAGAAATCGTTGAAATTGCAGAAGAGTTAGATTTAATGACATATGTTGATGATGCACACGGTTCTGGTGTACTTGGAAAAGGTGCTGGTACAGTAAAACATTTTGGACTATCTGATAAAGTAGATTTTCAAATTGGAACATTATCGAAGGCGATTGGTGTAATCGGTGGATATGTTGCTGGTAAGAAAAACTTAATCGATTGGTTAAAAGTTCGCTCTCGTCCATTCTTGTTCTCAACAGCATTAACACCAGCTGATGCAGCGGCTTGTATGAGATCAATTGAAATTTTAATGGAAAGCACTGAGCTGCATGACCGTTTATGGGAAAATGGCCGTTATTTGAAACAAGGCTTAAAAGAGCTTGGCTTTAACATTGGTGAAAGTGAAACACCAATTACACCGTGTATTATTGGTGATGAAGTATTAACACAACAATTTAGCCAACGTCTAAACGAAGAGGGCGTATACGCAAAATCAATTGTGTTCCCAACTGTAGCAAAAGGAACAGGACGTGTTCGTAATATGCCAACAGCAGCACATACGAAAGAAATGCTTGATGAAGCAATTCGCACGTACGAAAAAGTTGGAAAAGAAATGGGTATTATTTAAGACATTTACATCTATGAAAGCTTGCTAATGAGGAGTGGGGAAAATGAAAAAAATTCTAGTAACCGGTTCTTTAGGTCAAATTGGTTCTGAACTTGTAACGAAACTTCGTGATGTATACGGTGCATCAAACGTTGTTGCAACAGATATTCGTGAAACAGATAGCGAAGTTGTAAAGTCTGGCCCATTTGAAATTTTAGATGTAACGGATGGTCAAAAATTACATGATATTGCAAAACGTAATGAAGTGGATACAATCATTCATTTAGCAGCATTACTTTCTGCAACGGCAGAAAAAAATCCGCTATTTGCTTGGAACTTAAACATGGGCGGTCTTGTAAACGCGTTAGAAGCGGCACGTGAGTTAAACTGTAAGTTTTTCACGCCAAGCTCAATTGGTGCATTCGGTCCGGCAACGCCAAAAGATAATACGCCGCAAGACACCATTCAGCGTCCAACTACGATGTATGGGGTAAACAAAGTAGCTGGAGAACTATTATGTGATTATTACTATCAAAAGTTTGGTGTAGATACGCGCGGTGTGCGCTTCCCTGGTTTAATTTCATACGTTGCGCCTCCTGGTGGAGGAACAACTGACTATGCAGTTGAAATTTACTACGAAGCAATTAAAAAAGGTGCGTACACTTCTTACATTGCAGAAGGAACATACATGGATATGATGTACATGCCAGATGCATTGCAAGCGATCATTTCGTTAATGGAAGCAGATCCAAGTAAGTTAAAACACCGCAATGCATTTAACATTACAGCAATGAGCTTCGAGCCAGAACAAATTGCGGCATCTATTCGTAAACACATTCCAACATTCACGATGGATTACGCGGTTGATCCAGCTCGCCAAAAAATTGCAGATAGCTGGCCAAACTCAATTGATGCAACAGCAGCAAAAGAAGAGTGGGGCTTCAAAGCAGAATATGATTTAGACAAAATGACAGCAGATATGCTTGAGAAATTAAAAAAAAAATTAGAAACTGAGCTAGTAATTAGCTAATGAGAAGAACCGATTCAATGTGTTGAATCGGTTCTTTTTTAGTTAGCCTAGATAAGAAATTTATCTTATTCGGTATCGGGATATTGCCTTTCCGTTTCTTCAAATTGTTTTTCATATTCGTTGCTAAATGCTTTATGTGTTTTTTGATCTTTATCCCAAGGATTTGATTTTCCTAACTTTTTGTTAGCAGAAGAACCGTAAGGCCCTTCAGGAAATTCCTCAGGAATGACATATTGATGTCTAGCTTCAGCAGTTGTAACATCCGTATATTGTTCATCCTTTTTTGTGGACAAATGAAACATCCTTTCACACATATTTGATTCTTAATATGCCCAAAAAATTTTCATTTTTTATCGGCGATTTTTCAAATATATCGACCGTTTTTTACTATATATCGGCGATTCGACACAATTTAAAGACTCTTCGACATAAAACAACAAAAAACCAGGAGCTGCACCTCAGCTCCTGGTTTTATTCAATCGTCTTCAATAGTAATTTCTTCAATAACGGTTTAATCTTCAAGCGTAAATCTTCCGCATGATTCGCTACTAAGAAGTGGTGGTTGTATATATTTTTCATCAGCTGATAGGTTGCTTCTTTTGCTTCGCCTTCTTCGATAAAGATTCCGATGACTTCTATGCCGCTTTTGCGAGCAAGTTTCACAGCTTCGTGTGTATCTAAAATACCGTCTTGTTGGTAGTCTAATGCAGATGGTTCGCCATCTGTGAAGACAAGCAAAAATTTATGCTTTTCCTGACGTTTCGCTAGTTTTTCGGAAACGATCCGAATAATGTATCCATCGCGGTTATCTTCTTCTTCACGAAGTTGCATGACTTCTGGACCAATGCTTGGCAGCGTTGAGTTTTGATACGTTACGACTTCATGAATGACGTTTGGTTTATTTTCGTGTGTGGCGCTAGAAGCATCTTCCCAAAATCCACTAATAGCGTGCGGAATTTTTAACGATTTTAAAGCTTCATGGAAAAGAACGACGCTTTTTTTCGTTTCCTCCATTTTGTTATACATCGAACCAGAGCAGTCAACTAACAGGTGAAAGACAACGTCAAGCTCTTGTGATTCTTGTCCTTTTTTATAAAACATACGTGGTTGTTTTTCTGTATAAATACGCAGGAACTTTTTACGAAGTCTTCCGTAGTATTTATCAGCATTTGCGTTCGTTTTATTTTCAATTGTTTTTTCGATGATCTTCTTTAGTTCTTTTACATCTTTATTTACGACAGATTTTATCGCTTGATAGTCTTTCTTTTCGTCAGGCTGCGGTTTGCGAGCTTCTTTAAAAGTATGCGATGCGCCGGCGTTATATTTACCGTATACACCTTCATTTTGGCTAGAAGCATGAGATGCTCTCGTATCTTCAGTATCTGCACCGTCGAAGTTCGACTGCGTACTTTTTTGGGAAGTACCTTGCACAGAAGCAAGTGCTTGATCACTATCCTCAGATTCACGGGCCGTATCACCCATCATATTTGTTTTTGTACCGCTCTCTAATTCAAAGCGTAAGAAGTTTTCGTTTTCATTGTTTTTATTTTCACGATGCCAAGTCGAAAAACTTTCTTTGATTTTACTCTTATTATCGTCATCATCAACGATTTGAACATCATCGTTTGCTAATTCATCTACTCGTTCTTCAATTTTGTCAAAAACGACAGAAGTATTGAGCGGCGCAAGTCCAAAGTAGTTATTAATCATATCATTTTCTAAAAGTTCTTCTAAACGATAGCGAATTTTTTCGACAACATACATCGTATCTTCTGTTGTACGCGTTTGGAACGTTTCGTGTAATATTGCTTCAATGTGCTCAAAGTAGTCGTTGTTAAACATTTCGTATTTGTCGCTCGTTACTGTTAAGTAACATAAGCAAATAAGCATATCAGCATGATAATTACGGATCCGGTTAATTTCGTATTGTGAGCTGAAATAATTTCGATACATTTCTTTGCGGCGTGCAAAAATTGGTTTTGTACCAGGACGCTCTCGTTTTACAATTTCTTCAACTCGTAAATCCTCTAATAGAACGAATAACTGCGTTAAAAAATTTTTAAGCGGTGATTGCTGTAATTCTTTTGCATAACTACGAATCAGTTTCATATCGGAATGATGTTTGTAGCCAAGCGCTTTTAAATATACTTCACTTTTTAAGCCGATTACTTTATCCGCTTCACTTCGATCATCCCAAAAATGACTGATGACAATTTTATTTTCGATTTCGTCATAATATGCTTTATATCCATATTCTAAATACGCATTTTCTTCTTTTAGAAGGGCGTACATTAAGTTTTCCATTTGTAGAAACAGAGACGCATCGATTTTCTTGTCGCTAAAAATTTGTCTCATGAATTATCCCTCAAAGAAATAGCTTTCTGCTAATTCACGTACTGTCATTTGTTCCGTTTCATCGCTTAATTTTGCAATAATACTTCGTTCAATTGCACGCATCACTGGAATATATACACTTAAATCACATGCATCGATAATACCACGAATACTTGCAGCTTCTTCACTTACACGACCATCGCGAGCTAGCGGCATTAAGTCGCTTGCGAATGCCACAAACTTTTCGATTGTTGCTGCATTCTGTAATTTTGATTCAGCTAATAACAGTTCTTTTAATGTTTCACCTTGAATATAAGGAACTTCAATAATAACGAAACGGTTTTTTAACGCTTCATTTAGTTCGCTCGTTCCAACATATCCTTCGTTAATTGCAGCAATTACACGATATTCATCACTGCCATACACAACTTCTTGTGTGAATGGGTTTGTAATCATTTTGCGGTAGTCGAGTGCACCGTGAAGAAGTGGAAGCGTTTCTGGTTTTGCCATGTTAATTTCATCAATATAAAGGAAGTGACCATTTTTCATCGCTTTCATCAACGGGCCGTCCACGAAAGTAACTTCAGAGGCACCGTCCTTTGTTGTTAATGTGTTGTATCCTAAAATACCTTCCACATCTAGATCAACAGAGCAGTTAATGCTATGCATTGGCTTTTGGAATAGATAAGATAGCGTTTCAGCAAGAACGGTTTTACCGCTTCCAGTAGGTCCTTTTAATAGAACATTTTTACCAAGAAGTAAGGCAGTAATTGCATCTTCAATAATACTGCTATCCGCTGCTTTATACATTTTTGTTCCAATTAAAGTAGCAGCATTGCCCGCTGCATATTTATTTGTTTCATGAATATTTACAAGTTGCTCTTTTAATCCCTCATGTATATGAAATTGTTCTAACATGTATTTCCCACCTAACATTATTTTCATAAAGTAAACAATCCTTCTTATGATAACGTGTTTTCATAAGTGAAGCAAAGAAAAAACATCTTCCAATTTGGAAGATGTTCCCTTATTCCGCTATCCGTGGGCAGTAAGACCCCCACCTCAAGATTTAGAGAGAAGCAAAGAAGATAGGTGGGGGATAACTGCCCGTAAAAGCCCGATTGGGCGGGCTTTCCATCAGTGGGGGATAAGGCCCCCCACTGATGGAAGTTTCACTTTATAAAAGTGGCGAAATAAGTCGCATCAGTGATTCAAGCATTCTTTTTCTAATACTTCTTATTTGAAATACTTCCCAGCGAATTTCTGTAGAATCCTTAAAATCTTGTTCGAAATCACGTTTAATATCAAGGACAGTCGGAGAGTTGTATAATATGGCGATTAATTCATAATTCAATTCAAAACTACGAATGTCCATATTTGCTGTACCAATTGTTGCAATTTCATCATCAATTAATACAATTTTAGCATGCATAAATCCATCTTTATAACGATAAATAGAAACACCTGCTTCCAATAACGGAGCAAAGTAAGATTGAGAAGCTTGGTCGCTTATAACGCTATCGCTTATGCCAGGATACAGAATACGGACATCAATTCCAGCGACTGCACTTAAACGTAGTAATGTTAATGTTTCTTGATCCGGAATAAAGTATGGCGTCGCAATCCAAATGGACCGTTTAGCTGATGTCATTGCCGCTAATAGGGCATTTCGAATTGTTTTGTCATTTGCACTCGGGCCACTTGCGACAATTTGGACAGCACCTTCTGCCTGAGTCGTCCACCTTGGAAAATACTCTTTATTCATAAAAGGTTCCCAAGAATAGTTATTTAATCCACTACATGCGTATAACCAATCTTCTAGAAAGATGGCTTGTAGTTTGTATAATGCTTTTCCTTCAAGTTTTAAATGACTATCTCGCCAAATTGGAAATTTCTTAGAACGACCAAGATATTCATCCCCAACATTCAATCCACCTGTAAATCCAATTTTCCCGTCAATAATAATGATTTTTCGGTGATTACGGTAATTGACAGTTTCGATTAACCACGGAGAAAGGACAGGGTCAAATTCTACTACCTCAATTCCTGCATCCTTCATCGGTTGCAAAAAGGTGCTTCGTAATGGATAGCTTCCGAGATCATCAAATAAAAAGCGGACAGTTATACCAGCTTTTGCTTTTTCAATTAAAGCATCCCGAATTTTTGTGCCAATTTCATCAGCCCGGTAAATGTAATATTGAATATGAATGTGATGTTTTGCTTCTTGAATGGAGGACAAGATTTCTGTAAATGTTTCTTCTCCGTTTGTTAATAATTTCGTTGCCGTTTCATCTGCAATAGGGCCCCCGCCAAACTTTTGAATGATCGTGGTCAAATGGGCAGAGTGTTCATTTAGAGACGATGGTATTGCCTGTTTCAATCGTCTTCCTTCTAAAATTTCACGGAACAACTTTCTTTGCTCTTCAGCACGATGTAAATGTTTTTTTCGGCGCCATCTGCTTCGGCCAAATAAAGCATACAAAAATACGCCAAAAATAGGGAGAATGGCTAACACTAAAAACCAAGCTAACGTACTTTGCGGGGAGCGATTTTCAATAAAGATGATGAAAGCAATGCCAGCAGCTGTAATAAAGAATAGTGATCCAACGAAGGTGTATAACGATATAGATGATCTGTTTAATACTATTAGTATAATAGTTGAAACTGCAACAACGAATAGTAATTGAAGAACACGATTTTTCATTGGTAGGAATGTCACCTTTTTCTGATTAGTTATATCCTTATTATAAAAGGTTTTATTTACATTAAACAAATAGGAAATATTATAGCCTACGCTTCTTAATTATCGGAACTTTTCGTTTTAAAGAGGAGAGAATTTGATGAATGGTGTAAGTCGTCCTATTGGTGGGGGAATGGATATCCTTATCCACCCCCTTACCTATGCCAAGGTCCGCCTTATTTATCCTGCTATTCGTGGGCAGTAAGACCCCCACCTCAAGAATGAGAGAGAAGCGAAGAAGATAGGTGGCGGATAACTGCCCATAAAAGCCCGATTGGGTGGGCTTTCCATCAGTGGGGGATGAAAAAACCCCCACTGATGGAAGCTTCACTTTATATGGCTACGGTTATTAAGAATTTTTTGTGCAGAAAAGGGAAATTGCAAACTATTGTAAAGGAGTACCACCTTTTAGAACAAATAAGGTGGTATTTGTTTAGAAATAAAGAGATTAATTTTTATGAAATAAATATAAAAACAGCGAGTCCGTTCCAGGTATATGATAAAAAAAGGGCGATTTCACCCAAGGATGAAGGCTGCTCAAAATGAGATTGGATCAATACATAAGTTATTTGGAATCGCATCATAACTCACAAATTAGTAGGTAATATAGGTCCTATTTTCTTATCAATTTATCTTTGCACCAGAATCAACCTTCTCGATTTTCTTTATTTTGGTACCATCTTTTCAAGCGGTTCGAAAATAATTTGAATCAATTTGTTAGGACCTGGCATATCAGGAAAGTGATTGAGCAGTATAGCCAGAATCCATCCAATTGCTGTCAAAGAAACAAAAACGAATTTATCCTTTTTTGGATAACGATTCATTTTCGGCCACTGATAGAGAGCCATAAGGCACACTAAGAATGTAATACCAACTATTGGTCCTATCTTCATTTCTTTTCCCCCTCTTGTTTAGGCAAACCTCCAGGTCTCGTTCCTAATCCCGGCCTCCGCACATAAGCTTTGATATCAATGCCAACTTCCACTTGTGGAAAAATCTCATCCCACCTATCCTTTACTTTATCCCACTTGTCCGGATATTTTCGTTCAAAAGCTTCTGCAAAGTGAAAAACATCCGTTTTCATTTCTTTTTGTACCTTTTCTAAAGTCTGGTTAAGCCGTTGTTGAATAGCCTTTGCCAATTTTTTTTGAATCATTTTATTTATTTCTGGTTTCATAACATCTAAATTAGTAGTGTTCTCTACGATACTTCCTTCAGTTCTAATATTTGCTGTTATTTTCCATTTATTATTTTCAATTTTAGGAGCTATATCTGTATGTTCTTGAGTGAGTTCCATCGTTATGGTCTCTTTTTCCCCCTGAGGTTTTACTGCCACGACCGCTTCCAGAATTTCATTTCTTAACCAAAGGAGCCCTTTTGTCATTTCTGGATTAATTTTTCCAATCATTTTGTCTTTCTTAAAAATAGATGTTTCAAGAATAGGACCAAGTGTTTCCTTTTCTTCAATCTGTTCCAAATTTTTAGTATTAATGTAAGGAAGAATAGCTCCCCCCGCCTCTCCCGTAACCATTTGTTGAAAATCTTTTAAAGTGACAACTGGACCCATTCGTTCATCCACAAGCTTCCGTAGGGACTTCCCTATATATCCCTCAAGCGGAGACTGAAGTGTTAAAAGATGAGCTGCATCCCCTTCACTGACAAATAAATATGAACGATTCCGGGGTTCTGGGTGACGTACAAAGAAATCTATTTCATCATGAAGGCCCTCTTTCGCAGCCTGTTCCCCAAAAATATAAACTCTGCATTGCCCCCAGAAGAGCTCACGGGGGGTTTTCGCTTGAATTTTTGACATAGCATCCGAAACATTTTTACCCAATGCGGTTCTCACTATAGTCGATTTATCGTCTCCCCCCGCTTTAGCTTGTCCGGCACTCTTCTCCCCTTTAGGAATTAAAACCTGAACCGACACTTTAGTCTGATCTTTGCTTTTATCAATGGTTGTTGTTAATACAATTGCCATCTCAGTTGTTTCTATTCGATCCCAACAACCTGTGAGTGGAAGAAGACATATAAAAACGAGAAGAACTAAGAGTGATTTTTTTCTGCTAATAGGCACATAACGTTTCACTGTTGGTGCTCTCCCTTCTTTTTGTTATGTTTCTGACGAACCATAGCCAGAAACAGGAGGCATAATGGAATTACAAGGAGGAAAAGCGGTTTATAAAGCGGGCTTACCAATTTATAAAATTGACTCATTTCCGGTATATTAGGGTGTGCCCATATGCCGAACACGACCATAAGCAAACCGTAAGGAAAGACAACAGGACGATAATCAGACAAATTTAACCATTGAGCAGTACCTAATGCAAGAGCATAGTAGAAAACCGATATTTTAAGGAAAATCCCCGTTACCCAAACCACCATAACGATGGCTTCTAGGTTTTCAAAAAAATCGCTAATATTGATATATCGAGCTGCCTCAAACACCGGATAAAGGTAGTTACTGGTCATTTTTCCTCCAAATAAGAAAAGGACGGTAAGGTTGATTACTATCATCGTGAGTGTAACTGCCAAAACAGAGATCATGCCCCATTTCTTTCCCTTCTCTCTATCTGTTAAGAAAGGTAATAAAAATGAAATGACGAAAAACTCTGTAAACCAACCTAACCCTGGGATAATCGCTCCCGATATAGAAGGCTTGATCCCATGCATCATGATGGGAAACATATTTTTGGTCTCAAAGTCCTGCAGAAGAAGAAGAAGCATAATGAATAAAGGAACAATAAATAATGGGATATAAAGTTGAGCCAGTCTGCCCAATACTTCTATCCCTCCATAAACTACAAAGGCGCAAAGCAAGGTAAGACAGGAAATGATAACAATACGTGGTGTTTGCGGGAGAATGGCCCCCACTGTGAACTCTGCATATTGCCGTAGGAAGTTACCGATATTCTCCAGTAAGAAGAACAGGTAAAAAAAACTAATAATCTTTCCAAGAAAGCGTCCTATAATCTGTTCGCTGTATTGAATAAACGTCTCGTCGGGATAGATCTTGTTAAGCCGGTAAGCAAGAAACACTGAAAGAAAGCCCATGGATGAAGCAAAAATAGGGGAAATCCACATATCCCGTTCTGCCTCCCTGCCCATAATTGTAGGAACGGCCAGAACAGTGGTTCCTAAAATCATAGGATACGCTATGAGCCCCATCTGAATGGCAGAAATCTTTCCTTTCTCCAACATGTTTATTCACCTCCCTTTGATGGATTAAGCTTCTGATTGGAAGATTGTCGGTCAGAATCGTATTCTCCTGTTAAATGGGAACGAGGACTGATCATCCACCAAGGCGCCCGGAATAACACATCTTTCAAACCGCGCACTTTTACGGGAGCAATCGGACTCAGATAGGGAACTCCAAAGGAGCGCAAGCAACACAAATGGATACTAATCGCAATTATCCCAAACATAATTCCAAGTAATCCAAGCGTTCCAGCAGCGAACATTAAAGGGAAACGAAGCATCCTAAATGCTGTCCCTTGAACATAACGCGGAATCATGAAGGAGGAGATACCGGTGATGGCCACCACGATGACCATAATTTCGGAAACCAGACCAGCTTGGACAGCAGCTTCACCAATTACTAAAGCACCTACAATACTAACAGCAGCCCCAACTTGTTTCGGAAGCCGGACTCCTGCCTCACGTAATGCTTCGAATGTAAGTTCCATGATAAAAGCTTCTACGATTGTCGGGAAAGGAACAGGTTCACGTGATGCGACAATACTATTTAACAGCATGTTTGGAACCATTTCTTGATGAAATGTCATGATGGCTACATATATGGAGGGACCCAGAAGAGACATCCCAATAAATAAATAGCGCATCCATCGAATACAAGTACTTATAAGAAATCGTTGATAATAGTCCTCCGGAGCCTGAAGCAACGAAAAAAACGTGACAGGCAAAATCAAAACAAAAGGTGTCTCATCTATCATGACAGCTACTCTTCCTTCCAAAAGATTTGCAGCTGTAACATCCGGGCGTTCTGTATTGAGGATTTGAGGGAATGGCGAAAAAGAATTGTCCTCAATCAATTCTTCGATATATCCGCTTTCCAATACTCCATCCAGTTCGATTCGTTGTAGCCGGTTTTGAACCTCTTTAAGAAGCGTTTGGTCTACAAGTCCTTCGATGTAAGCAATTACCACATCTGTTTGCGTATAGCGCCCGATTTTCATCGATTTCAATTTCAAATCTGGACTTTTAATTTTTCTACGCAAGAGAGATGTGTTGATTCTTAAAGTCTCCACAAAACCGGATCTTGGCCCTTGTATCACCCCTTCTGCAACCGGTTCTTCAATTGACCGTTTCTCCCATTTAGACAACCCTAAAGAAAGAGCCTGTTTCTCTCCCTCTATTAAAAGAAGGGGATTTCCTTGCAGAATCGACTCTATTCCTTCATGGACGGTATCCACCTCTTGTATACTGGCTACCGCAATTTTGCTTTTCTTTAATTGATTTATAATGTCTTTTTGTTCGGTTATATCCTGCATTAAAGGAGAAAGGAGATTTTTATCCATTTCTTCAAGATCAGATAAGCCTTCAATATAAATCAAAACAGCTTTGATTTGATTCCCAATTAAAAAGGAACGGAAAATTACATCTGAACAATCGGTAAAAGTCATTTGAAAAAAATGGAGATTTTGTTCTAAATCCGAAAAAAGAGGTTGGGAATATTTTTGAATCTCCTTTTTTGGAGATAAGAGCGATCTATTTTTTGACTTTATTCGAGAATTTCTTCGAAGCATGACCGTCTCCCCTTTGAAACAGAATAAAAAAGAATCTTAATTTACTAAATTATTCTAAGCAAATGTACTTATTTTAATAGTTGTTGTTCTTTTTTTCAGTTCTGGTACAAAAAGAATTAAATAGCAAAATCGAAATGAATCTTAACTAATAAATACGTCTGTTTCTTTCGCAGTTAAATTCTTTATGATGAACTTTCATAATGAGAATGGTCTAGATTGTTCGGTATTTACACTGTATTTTTATGTATATTTTGAAAACATTCGAGATTTGCGCCAGAACCAAATATAATGTTATTTTTGCAATTCCTTTGAAAAATATTCATCATTTAAGATGAATTCATATACAGGTTTTGTGTACCTATTAACTTTTATCCCGCTATTTGCGGGCAGTAAGACCCCCACCTCAAGATTCAGAGAGAGTATTGTCTAGTTCCAGTGGCTAGAATGTTCGGTGGCTTCGCTTCTTCCTACGAGGTAAAATACACCTCTACGTCAGAAGCTCCATCCCCCTCACATTCTGGACGAGCCACTTCCACTTTTCTAAAGAAGATAGGTGAGGGTAGTTCAATATACAAAACCGTTAACAGTATCAGAATTAAAAAATGAATTTTAACCGAAAAACACTAGCTCCGTAAAGAGCTAGTGTTTTTGAATTTAATTAATTTTTGTATCAAGTGTTTCTATGTTCTTTTCAGCGGTATTTTTCATGATAAATGGATAAAGAACTAATCCAATTACGAATAATCCTATTCCTAGTAAGAAAGTTTTTATATCAGATGTCCCTGTTTTGATAACCCAAATTGAATATATAAGAGCAAGTACTGTGATTACTCCGTCAACTTTGCGAGAGCCTTGCATGTTGCTATATGTTTCACCAGTAATAATGAGTTTTAATTGATACAATGTTGAAACAAGATATGGAATTAAATAAGCAAGCGTAGCGACAACAATTGCAAAGTTATATGCTTCTGATACTGAACCAGAAATAGTAGAGAATAAGAAAATTTGTGTCATGATATTTGTTAATAACAATGAGTTTGTTGGACTTCCTTTTTTATTTGTTTTTCCAAAGAAAGCAGGGAATAGTCCGCTTTTCGCTGCTTGATATGGAACTTCTGCACTTACAACGATCCAACCTACTGTAGAACCGAATAGAGAGACAAGTGCTAGAAATGCCATAATGTATGCACCTTTATTACCAATAGCCATATTTAATGCATCAACCAATGGTTTTTGTGATTCTTTTAGCGCATCTTGCGGAAGAGCACCCATTGTTAACAATGTAATTGATACATAAATAAGAAGCGCAATTACTAATCCGAAAATCGTTGCTTTTTTTACATCGCGCTGTGACTTTGCACGGTTTGAAAGCATAACAGCTGATTCAATACCAATAAACGCCCAAAGTGTTGAGATGGCAGCAGCGTTGATTTGTCCGCCTAATGGAATGGATTTTCCAGCCTCATTCATAAACGTTTGACCATCGCCGAAATTAGCTGCATTAAAAATGAATAATGTAATGATAATAAACATCGTAAATCCAATAATTTTTGCGACAGTTGCAAGTAAATTCATATTACCAGCACGATCAATATTTTGCGAAAGAATATATTGAATGCCCCATAGCATAATACTACATACAGCAAATGTTAGGCATTTTCCTAGTTCTAATGAGAAACCATTTGTCGTGAATAAAACTTGTTTACTTTGCATAACTGGGAAAAATGTAGATAAATATCCTGCAAATGAAATAATAACAGAAGCTGTTGCAGCCCAGTTTGCAGCCCAGTAGCCCCAAGCCATGCTATAACCAGCAACTTTCCCAGATTTTGGTGAAGTGAACATTGCTTGCGCATAGCTTTGCGGACCTGCTTTTAAATTTGGTTTTCGCATTGCTAAGTTTCCAAATACGAGTGCAATCATAAATACACCAAGCCCGGTAATTGTCCATGCCAGCGTGGAACCCATTGGCCCTGATACTTGTGCTAAATTTGCCGGAAGCATAAACACGCCGCCGCCAACCATATTTCCAACAACGAATGCTGTTAAAATCCATAAACCCCATTTTTTTGTGTCCATGATTGTCTAACTCCTTTTGATGATAGTTTTTTTGTTTTATGATTTATTGTACCTAGTGTTTTTTGGAAATAAAAAAGAGCCATGTAGATAAAAAATACCTACATGGCTCTTTGCCTAACGTAGGTACAACGGGAATAACCCTTGTACCTACGCGTGAATTTTTCCGCTAGGTTTCAAGGGTTTACGTATGATGATGATGTTTTTGTGCAAATGTAACTACAGTTGTATTTGTAAGCATAGTCCTTTGCTCCCTTTCTCCTCTGATTTTGAAGTAAGTATACTACATGTTTTTTAGAAAGGGAAGAGAAAAATGTATATTGCGTTATAAAAATTCGTATTGCTGATTAAATATTTATAGTGATTTTTCTTTCGATATTTTACAGGCCTTATTTGAAAAGGCTTTTAGAAATAAGCTAAGATATCACAAAATTGTATACGCTAGATGTTTATAAAATGAAAAAAGAAGACGGAAATTATGTTCTTGTATTTATTTCTTTTTTGACAGGGAATATTAAGGCTGTTACTGAGCGTTTGTAATATTTTCTGATGAACATGGAGGAAAGTAAATGGAACATAGGAAGTCGGCTAGATCTCTTGCTTTGGGGATAATGTTTGTATGTGTTGTTCTTTTTAACTTTTCAAAACCAACATACGCTTATATTCCTTCTGAAGAGCAAATTGTAAAAAGTAAACTGAATCATTATGGAACTGCGGAAAATCAACCAGCATATGATATTTGGGGACAAACGATTTCGCAAAAAAAGGCGAATGAGTTGTTGAAAACGGAAGAGGGCAAAAGGTTATTATCACCACAAAACGGAGCAGTGAAAATTAATAAGAATTTATTAAAATTGGGGAGAGAGTCTTTTTATGAAGAAACATTTGGAAATGAAGTGTTTCTTACAGACATAATGGGTGTTTTAAATGGTGCGTTAACTTTAGAAAATATTAAAAAAGCAATTCACGACTTACATGGAAAAGGGACAACAAATTTACGTGTTGAACTGGCGAAAACTGTGAAAATAGGAGATAAAACGTTTGAAAAAGGAACAAAGGTTGATACTGGCTTAGATGTTGCAAGAGGTTCTAATGAAGTATTAGGAATGCCTATTATTAAGTCTGAAGGAAGAGAGAAGATAGGAGTAAGCTGTGCTGCATGCCACGCAACGGTGACTAGAGATACAAAACAAGTTATTGAAGGTGCTGCAAATAATGATTTTAATGGCGGTCTCATTTTAGCACTAGGGACAAATTCAACAGCTTATTTTTCTCGTGCAGAAATTAAGTCATTACAAGACTATATGAAAGATTTAGGGCGAACAGTAGTAACTTCTGATGGAAAAAAAGCTCCGCTTCCTGATCCAGAGATGATAGAGGAGGCTGTAGATCGTACTTTATTAAAATGGCCAGGCGGAAACTTTGATGCGAGTAGTGATTTGGTGAATAATCCAACACAAATTCCAGATTCTTTTACATTTGGAGATCATCCTTATGGGTGGAATGGGTTTGCACAAGCTGGTCCATTTAAAGGACTAAGTGTAATTAATAGTGCTGTAAATATTCAAGGGTCAGATTTAACGACATTAGCACATGCTAGTCCATTCCTTTTCAAAATCGACAAGGAAGTTTATTTAGGAACAATGTTACAAAATGCAGCGAATCTAAAATATCGATATGATCCTAAAAGTGGAAAGAAACCATCTGAGTTTTTTGCTTCAGTAGACCCAACTCCAGGAGTTCCGGGAGTAAATGAATTAATTACGCTTCCGACATTTCCAAGGCCGTCTTTAATCTCTCCTAATGGTTTAGTATCAAGTTCTCCTGGCTATCGGGTTATGGAGCAAAATAATGGAATGTCTGCATTACAAAATACATTCGTTTCCCCAAAACCACCATTATCTGTTGATGATAAGACGATGAAAAAGGGGAAGAACGTTTTTGCACGTGCAGGTTGTATTACTTGTCATGCAGGACAAACCTACACAAATAATAGGATTATTCCAGTTAATGAAATTAAGACCGAGCCATCAAGAGCAAAATCATTTGAAGCAATAGGTAAAGACTTAGCGGAGCCAATTATTTATTCACCAGATACACCTGTACCTGTGCCAAAAGGAGCAAAATTGTTAAAGGTTCCAGCCTATTCATTAGAAAAAGATAAGATTAACTTAGCATATATGTTAAATGGTTCACCTGGTGGTTACAAAGTTCCAAGTTTGTTAGGGCTTTATTGGGGAGCACCGTATTTACATGATGGAGGTGTTGCGGTTGGCCAAAACGTGGAGAGTGAACTAGGTATGACAGGAACGGTATCAAAAGGAATTGAGCCTAATCCGTTTAACAGCTTACGAGCATTAATTGATCAAAACTTGAGAAGAAAAGTAATCGAAGCAAACAAAAATTCAAAGGATTTACAAGACGCACATATTACAGGAGAAGGACATGAATATTGGGTAGATTCTTCTACAGGTTTTTCAAAACAAGAGCAAGATGCGTTAATCAACTATTTACTCACATTAGAATGATTTAGAAGTATGCTGTAGCAAACAAGATAGGCGGAGAATGAAGAAACCCCACTCATGGAAGTTTCATATTATCCATTTATAATCACTCCGCCGTTTACATGAAGAATTTGTCCTGTCATATATGAGGAGTCGTCCGACGCCAAATAAACATAGGCAGGTGCTAGTTCAAAAGGTTGTGCAGTACGTTTCATTGGTGTATTGCTTCCAAATGTTGCATAAATTTCCGGAGGAGCGCTTGAAGGAATAAGAGGGGTCCATACAGGACCTGGAGCAACGCCATTGACCCGGATTCCTTGATTAATGACTGATAATGCTAACGAGCGGGTAAATGCAACGACAGCTCCCTTGGAAGCGGCATAATCAATCGCGGGATCAAGTCCGTTGTATGCGGCGAGTGAAGTCGTATTGATAATAGAGCTTCCATTTTTTAAATAGGGCATGGCTGCTTGTGTTAAATAAAAATATGAAAAAATGTTTGTTTTAAAAGTACGTTCGAGCTGCTTTGCTGAAATGTCGGTGATACTTGCTTGTGCATGTCCTTCTCCCGCATTATTGATCAGGATTTCAAGATGGCCAAATACTTCTATTGTCTTTTTAACGATATAATGACAAAATCCGGCATCCCCAATATCACCTGCGATTGTCAGGCATTGTCTGCCCAATTGGTTTACTCTGTCTTTTGTTTCGGATGCATCCCCATGCTCATTTAAATAAACAATTACAATATCCGCCCCTTCTTTTGCGAAAGCAATGGTGATAGCCCGACCGATCCCGCTGTCTCCTCCAGTAATGATGGCGACTTTGTTCAATAGTTTGTTGCTTCCAGAATAATTAGGATTTTCGGAGATAGGTCTTGGAATCATCAAAGATTCAATACCCGGCTGCTGAGGTTGGTACTGCGGGGGAAATTCGATTGGAACTGTATCGCATTTTTCTATAAACCCAAAATACTCAGACATAATAAGCAAGCCCCCTTCGGTTATATGTGATTTAGCATATTCTTAAAAAGATTATAGGTGCATGCCCATTCCCTGTCTGTGTAAACATGAAGTTGGACATCTAGGGGGGGAATAACCCGAAGTAACTCTCAGGGAGAGTTGTTTTCGTCGTGGAATTGAGAAGCCCCCACTTCAAAATTCGTTAGAATTTAAGTGGGGGGTAGTTCATTTGATATTTTCATGATAAATATTATTTAGAAATTACTGTAAATAGAAGGGCGATGTGATAATCTTATAAAGAGGTTTTTTTAAGGGGTGGGAGCTTGCCGTATGTCGTACATATTTTAAGCATTTTCATGATTTGTGTAGGGGGAATTAGTGTATATCGCTCTGTTAAATATAAAGGGTACGGAGCTTATTTTAAAGTTAAAAAACTGAAAATTCCGTTATGGATTATTACGTTAGGGGTTGCGCTGTTTGTTATGAGCATGGGTATGTATACGCTCATATTGGAAGGGAAATGGTAATGCTGTTATCGATATAAATTCCTTATTATTGGAATGGAAAAGGAGTAGAATGTTCTACTCCTTTTTTCAATTCTCAGCAGTGATTTTAAGATTTATGGCGAATTATGTAGAGAAGAGAGGAGTGTTCATATGGAATTAGCAGTTGAAAAAGTGTTTACAAAAGAAATTTTACAAGAAGGAGCGAAGCGCTTCGGAGTAACGGTTATGGAAGAACCATTAGGGGACTTTGAAAATTATATTTTTCGTGCCGAGGGAGAAGATCGTACACCGTATGTTTTACGTTTGACACATTCATCTCATCGTACATATAAGCAAATTGAGGCCGAATTAGATTTTCTAGCATATCTCGGAAAAAATGGTGCAAAGGTAGCCGCGCCGCATCGATCAAAAAATGCTCTATTTGTCGAAAGTCTACAAGCAACTGATGGCACATCTTTTTACATTTCACTTTTTGACTATGCAAAAGGAGAAAGAGTGAAAGATGTAGATTCTGCTGTTTGGAATGATACGCTTTTTTACGCTTGGGGTAAAGCAATTGGGCAGTTACATCGACTTACGATGGATTATCCAAAGACGGAGAATCGTATTACGTGGATGGAAGATGAAATTACTGTTATTGATATGTTACAGGAAGATAAGGAGCTACAGGAAATTGGGTATGAAGTTGTAGCAGAAATTAAAAATTTACCTGTGACAAATCACACATTTGGATTGATTCACGGAGATATTCATCATAAGAATTTTCACTATGAAAATGAGGAGTTAACCATTTTTGATTTTGATGATGCCACGTACAATTATTTTGCACATGACATTGCAATGATTTTATATTATTCTGCCCTGCAAAAAGATTGGTCAGAAGAAAAAAAGGTGATGTTTGCACGTCACCAGTTGCAAGTATTGAGAGAAGGATATGAGACAGAGCATATTCTCGATGATTCCGTATATAATACTCTACCACTTTTCATGCGCCTTCGAGATGTTGCTTTATATGGAACGATTATGAAAAAGTTTCACGGTAAAGAAATGCCAGAGTATTTTCAAACATTAACAAATGGTATTTATAAGAGAATTCTTGCGAGAAAAGCAATTGTTGAATGGTAAGTAAAACGAGAACTGACCTAAAGCACTATTATAGTGTTTTAGGTCAGTTTTTTACTATATAAACACAAAACCGAAAAAACCTTTTTTCTTTAGGTGAGCGAGAGCGTCTGGCGGCACATAGTAACGGTCAGGGCCTTTTTTGCTATAAAACAAAAGGAGAACGCAAGTCGCGGTCATAGTGTATTCTGCAACGCAGCGACTTATATGTACTCAAATCGAAGTGGATAGATAAGTTCATTTGAATACATATGATTAGATAAATTGTTTGAGATCCCTTTTGTGTTTTTATACAAAAATGTGTTTATTTTATCGGAATAATATTGTGTTTCATAAGGTGTATATTTTGTGTTTTTTTATATATTCTGAAAATCATTTGTAAAAAGGAGAATTTCGTGGTGATCCAGCTTATTACATTGAAAAGGGACTAAGAATGAAATGGTATATGGAAAAGATAAACAAGAAGAGGTTTCCTAAAAGAAGTGAAAGAAGCAAAGAAGGTGATTTCTTTGCTTCTCTTTTGTTTAAAAGATTACTAGTTATTTTTTTAGATGTTTTCGAATATAAAAAACTATACAGGCCTTTTGAGTTGTAAAGGAGGGGAGTAGATTGATTGTTTTTCGCGATGTCAACAAGTATTACGGCAACTTTCAAGTTTTAAAAAATATTAATTTGCAAATTGAAAAAGGGGAAGTCGTCGTGGTCGTTGGCCCGTCGGGGTCAGGGAAAAGCACGTTGCTGCGCTGCATGAATCAACTAGAGATGATCACGAATGGTGAATTGGTTGTAAATGGTGTCAACATACATGAGGGAAAGAAAGATATAAATCAATTAAGACGAAGTATCGGCATGGTATTTCAACACTTTTATTTATATCCTCATAAAACGGTGCTTCAAAATATTACATTTGCCCCGATAAAAGTACTTAAAAAGCCGAAAGAAGAAGCAGAAAAAATTGCCATGTTTTATTTAGAAAAAGTAGGGATTACGGATAAAGTAAATGCCTATCCGCACCAACTATCAGGGGGACAGCAACAGCGCGTTGCCATTGCAAGGGGACTAGCGATGAAGCCGGAGATTATGCTGTTTGATGAACCGACTTCGGCGCTTGATCCTGAAATGATCGGTGAGGTACTTGATGTGATGAAAACATTAGCAAAAGAAGGCATGACGATGGTTGTTGTTACACATGAGATGGGATTTGCCCGCGAGGTAGCTGATCGCATTTTATTTATGGACAAGGGTGAAATTGTGGAAGAGGCCTCGCCTGCTGATTTCTTTGTAAATCCAAAGCAAGAACGCGCCCGATTATTTTTAAGTCGTGTGCTGAATCGTTAAAGGAGGAATTTGATGATTAAAATGAAAAATTGGTTTACGCTTATCGTTTTTGCCTGTTTATTTGTATTGGTTGTAGCTGGGTGTGGAAATAAGAAAGAAAAAGAAGCTGTAAAAAATGAAAAAGAAACTGTTATTGATCAAATTAAGAAACGTGGAAAATTAGTTGTCGGTGTGAAGTATGATACGAATCTATTTGGATTAAAGAATCCAGCAACAGGAAAGGTAGAAGGATTTGACATTGATGTTGCAAAAGCACTCGCGAAAAAAATTTTAGGCGATGAGAATAAATTAGAATTAAAAGAAGTTACTTCTAAAACGCGCATCCCAATGCTTAAAAACGGCGATATTGACGCAATTATTGCGACAATGACAATTACCGAGGAACGCAAAAAAGAAGTTGATTTCTCAGATGTGTATTTTAAAGCTGGGCAATCTTTGCTTGTAAAAAAAGGAAGTGGAATTAAAGATATAGCTGACGTGAAAAAAGGGGTAAAAGTGTTAGCTGTAAAAGGTTCTACTTCTACGAACAATATTCGTGCCAAAGCACCGGAAGCGACTGTACTTGAATTTGAAAATTATAGCGAAGCATTTACGGCATTGAAGGCAGGACAAGGCGATGTTTTAACAACAGATAATGCTATTTTATATGGTATGGAAAAGCAAGACGCAAACTATGAAGTGGTTGGAAAAAAATTCACAGATGAGCCATATGGCATTGCGGTGAGAAAAGGAGAAACGGAGCTTACGAAAGTAATGAATGAGTTACTCAAAGAGATGCAAGCAAACGGTGAATACAATAAATTGTATGAAAAGTGGATTGGGAAAAAGCCGGAGTAATACCACAAATATAGGATACAAGAGGATGAGAAATAATCATCCTCTTGTTATGAAAAAAGAGGGGGAGCGTTTGTGCCCGATTTTTCGATTCTCTCAAATAATCTAGATTTGTATTTAGAAGGATTCAAATACACAGTACTGTCTAGTTTGATTGCGTTAATTGGTAGTTTTATTCTTGGCATCATCATCGCAGTGATGCGAATTGCGCCAATTCGCGTTTTAAATTGGATTGGGGCAACATATGTAGAGTTTATTCGGAATATCCCTTTAGTCCTCGTTGCATTTGCTTTTTATTTTGCTTTTCCGGTAATCGGTGTTACATTAAGTGGATTTGTTGCTGGTACAACTGCACTTACGATATATACAGCGGCTTTTATTACAGAGGCAATTCGTGCAGGAATTTTATCAGTTCCGAAAGGGCAGATGGAAGCAGCACGTTCTTCTGGTTTAACATATGTACAAGCGATGTATTATATTATTTTGCCACAAGCGATAAAAATTGTAATTCCGCCGCTAGGTAATCAATTTCTAAATTTAGTGAAAAACTCTTCTATATTAGGGATTATCGCTGGGACGGATTTAATGTACCAAGGTGATTTAATCTCTACAAGAACATTTGTCACATTTGATGTATATATATTTGTTGGTATGTTTTATTTACTTTTAACTGTTCCGCTTAGCATGGGTGTTCGCTTCTTAGAGAAACACTTGGCGAAAGGAGCTGTGTAGATGGATTTTCGAGGTGCTTATACAGGAGATCATATTATTTTTTTATTAAAAGGATTACTTGTTACACTAGAAATCGCTCTTATTGCAATCTTCCTTAGTTTTATCATTGGTAGCGTCATCGGTACGTTGCGATATACGAAAATACCGGTTGTATCAACAATACTTGCTTGTATTGTTGAAATCATTCGTAATTTACCGCTGTTATTAATTATTTTCTTTACATATTTTGCGCTCCCAGAAGCTGGATTGAAATTAGAGATTACAACAGCGGCCATTGTGGCTTTGACGATATTTGAAGCAGCGATGATATCAGAAATTGTTCGCAGTGGTTTATTCTCAATTGAGAAAGGGCAAATTGAAGCAGCACGTGCTTCTGGATTAACGTATGTACAAACGCTTCAGCACATTATTTTACCGCAAGCGTTGCGGCGTATGGTGCCGCCGCTTGTCAGTCAATTTATATCTCTTTTAAAAGATACATCGTTGGCGGTCGTAATTTCATTGCCAGAATTAATGCATAATGCTCAAATTATTAATGGTCAAAATGTAAACTATATGATTCCAATATTTCTTCTCGTCGCATGTATGTATTTCATTGTAAATTATAGTTTGTCTCTTTTTTCAAGACGACTGGAAAGCAGATAAAGTGAAACTTCCATCAGTAGGGGGTCTTACTGCCCGCGAATCGCGGGATAACTCTTGCATTTTATTTTATGCAAGAGTTATTTTTTTAGAAAAATTTTAATTTTATATAGAAATTGTAAACGCTTTATTGTATATTTGGTATTATCAGAAATTTTAAAATATAGAGGGGTATTCAAGGGGAGGAAGAAGATGAATCAGGCAGCGAATGAGAATTTACATCGTACAATGAAGAGTAGACATTTATTTATGATTGCACTTGGAGGAGTAATCGGGACAGGTTTCTTTCTCGGATCAGGATATACAATTAATCAAGCAGGACCAGGAGGAGCGATTCTTTCTTATTTAGTGGGCGGTTTTATTATGTATTTAACGATGCTTTGCCTTGGTGAATTAACAGTTGCCATGCCCGTTTCGGGATCGTTTCAAAAATATGCGACGCAATTTATTGGACCTGGAACAGGATTTATGATTGGCTGGCTGTATTGGTTAGGCTGGGCTGTAACTGTTGGTTTAGAGTTAACATCAATTGGTCTAATGATGAAAAGATGGTTTCCGGATGTAAATGTTTGGGTATGGTGCCTTTTGTTCGGAAGTCTTTTATTCATTTCAAATGCAGTATCAGCAAAAAGCTATGCAGAATTAGAATTTTGGTTTTCGAGTATTAAAGTAATTACCATTATTGCATTTATTCTTCTTGGTGGAAGTGCACTACTTGGTTTTTTACCATACGATGGAAAAGCAGCAGCACCGCTTTTTTCTAACTTCGTACATGATGGTGGGTTGTTTCCACATGGAATTGGAGCTGTGTTACTAACAATGATCACGGTAAACTTCTCTTTCCAAGGAACAGAGTTAATCGGAATTGCGGCAGGTGAAAGTAAGGAACCGGAAAAAACGATTCCACGTGCTATTCGTAATACAGTGTGGCGTATTATGTTGTTCTTTATTTTAACGATAACGATTTTAGTAGGATTAATTTCGTGGAAAGAAGCAGGAGTTATTGAAAGTCCGTTTGTTGTTGTCTTTGATAAAATTGGTATTCCGTATGCGGCGGATATTATGAACTTTGTTATTATCACTGCTCTATTATCGGTAGCAAACTCTGGATTATATGCAGCAACGCGTATTTTATGGTCGCTAGCAAATGAGGGAATGGCACCAACTTCTTTTAAGAAGGTGAATAAAAGAGGGATCCCGATTACAGCATTAGTTGTAACGATGATTATTGCAGCGCTATCGTTATTAACAAGCGTATTCGCGGAAAGTACTGTATACATGTATTTACTATCTATTGCAGGGTTATCTGCGGTGTCAAGTTGGATTATTATTGCATTTTCACAAATTCGATTTAGACAACAATATGTAAAGAGCGGCGGCAAGTTAGAAGAATTAAAATATAAGACACCATTATATCCAATTGTGCCAATTGCAGCGCTTGTTTTAAACAGCATTGTTGTGATTAGTTTAGCTTTCATCCCAGAACAGCGCATGGCATTATATTGCGGTATTCCATTTATTATTTTTTGCTATATATATTATTATATAAATAAAAAGAGACAGCAAAAGGTGCAAATGGAAAAGGAGAATACATATGCAACTAATAGTCAAGCGCGATGAAATCATAACGAAGATTCCATATGGTGAATTGCAAATTGGAAAAGAGAATGGGTATACACCATTAGAACTTTTGATTGCTTCGATTGCAGGGTGCAGTGCAATTGTATTTCGAACAATTTTAGAAAAAAAACGTATTACCTATAATGAATTTACAATGGAAACGGAAATTAGAAGAAGCGAAACTTTACCGAAACCATTGGAGAGCGTTCATTTACACTATAAAATAAAAGCGGAAGGAATTACGCAAGAACAGTTAGAAAAGGCATTAGAGCTTGCGATGAAAAATTGTACAATTGTTCAATCTGTGAAGGATAGCATTGAAATTATTGAAACAATTGAATTGATTTCATAAAAAAGTAAAGACTACCATTGCTATGTGGTGTATGCATAGTAATGGTAGTTTTTTGTTATGAGAAAATCATCCTAGCATTTCATCTATATAAATCCATTTGAATTTTTCGACATATAAGTTTCTGCCGTGCAGAATACAACATGACCGCTACTTGCTTGCTCTCTTTGTTTAAAACCTGGCATGTGGCAGGAATAGGCCCTGATCGCTTCTATGCATGGCCGGATGCTCTCGTCTCCCTTAAAAGAAAGGGGTTTTTATGTCGCTTTTTTAACTTGTATATAGCATGATTTTCGTATTTTTTTACCGAAAAAATACGAAAGTTTGCAAGAAACAAAATCATTGACATTATTAATTTCGGAGTTTAATATTTAAAGACGTTAAATATTTTATTGTTTAAATAAGGGGTAGAAAATATGCAAAATGACATGACTCATATAGATAAAATTCAAGCTCTTGCATTTTCTATTGGAAAGAAATTGCAAACGGAGTTATTAGAGAAATTACAGTCATCTGGATTAACACCACCGCAATTTTATATTTTAAAAATTTTAGATCGTTACGGTGCATCAAGAGCAACAACATTAGCGAAGAAAATGTATGTGAAACCGAGTGCCATTACAGTCATGATTGATCGTTTAATCGATCACGATTTGGTTTTGCGTTATCATGATGAAAATGATCGCCGTGTGGTTGTAATTGAGTTAACGACAAAGGGGAAAGCTGTTCTAGAAGAGGCAATGATTGCTCGTAATCAACATATTGCCAAGTACTTTTCCGAATTAGAAGTACAAGAGAGAGAAGATTTGTTGCGATTATTTGAAAAACTAGAAGCAATTATTTGTCAATCATCAGAGAAGAAAGAGACAAACTAAAGAGAGTTGAGGAGATTATATGGAACAACAAGCAAATCAAAATAGAACGTTGTTGTTAATTGGCTTAGTTATCGCGATGCTATTTGCTGCATTAGACGGAACAATCGTTGGTACAGCAATGCCGCGTATTGTCGGTGAACTTGGCGGATTAAGTTTAATGACATGGTTAACAACAGCATATATGTTATCATCAACAACGGTTGTACCAATCGCCGGTAAATTAGCCGATTTATTAGGTCGCCGCACTGTATATATGACAGGACTAATCGTCTTCATGATTGGTTCTGCGCTTTGTGGTATGGCGAACGGTATGACTGAATTAATTATTTTCCGTGGTATTCAAGGGCTTGGCGGCGGTATTATGATGCCGATGGCTATGATTATCATTGGGGATATGTTTACAGGAAAAGAACGTGCGAAATGGCAAGGGGTTTTTGGAGCGCTTTATGGTCTTGCTTCTGTCATTGGTCCGCAAATTGGTGGTTGGATTGTTGATTCAATGAACTGGAGATGGGTATTCTACATTAACTTACCAGTTGGAATTTTAGCGACAATCTTTATCGCAATGGGCTTAAAAGGGAAGAAACAAACAGGGCCAATTCAAATTGATATCGCTGGTATTTTCACGATGATCGTCGGTGTTGTGAGCTTATTATTAGCATTAACATTTGGCGGAAAAGACTACGCTTGGGATTCTTGGCAAATCATTGGTTTATTTGCGCTTGCGATTATTGGCCTTATCAGCTTTGTGATGGTCGAGAAAAAAGCGAAAGAACCGATTTTACCTGTCCATTTCTTTAAAAATCGTACATTTACATTATTAAATGCAATTGGTTTCTTTATGAGTATTGGAATGTTTGGAGCAATCATGTTTGTTCCATTCTTTATGCAAGGTATTGTTGGTGTAAGTGCTGCTGAATCAGGAACGATTATGACGCCAATGATGATCACGATGATCATCACGAGTATTATTGGTGGTCAACTTGTGTTAAAAGTTGGAGTAAAACCACAAATTATTACTGGGATGCTAGTTATGGCTGGCGGATTTGGAATGTTAACGACAATGGATATGCATACAAGTAAGCTTGTTGCAACGTCGTATATGATGATTATTGGTTTTGGAATGGGTCTTGTAATGCCAACTTTAACATTAGCATTACAAGAAAGCTTCCCGAAAAAAGATCTTGGAATTGTAACTTCATCAAGTCAATTCTTCCGTCAAATCGGTGGTACATTTGGGATTACGATTTTAGGTTCCATTATGAATAACACATCTGGTACAGTATTAACAGAAAAATTAGTGCCTGTACTGAATACGTTCCCACCACAAGCAGGACAAATCGTGACGAAGTTTAAAGATATGATTCACACAGATCCGCAAGGGCTATATTCAATGTTATTTAGTCCAGAAGCAATGAAGCAGATGCCAGAAGCAATTGCAAACAGTATTGTGCCTGTATTAAAGACATCATTATTAGATTCTCTTCATCATGTATTTATAACTGGATTAGTATTTATTCTAGTTGGTGCTGTATTTACATTGTTCTTGAAGAAAATTAAGCTTTCTGATCGTAAAAAGGGAACAGAAGAACAAAAGAATGAAAAAGAAGAGAAAGATACAAGTGCAAGTGTATCTTATTGATCATAAAGAAGAGCATCGCCTGTAGTGGCGATGCTTTTTATATAATCGCAATTTTTACTGGTGGGAGAGCGATTTTGGATGTTGAAAAAGTAAAGGAGTTGGAGATGATCTTGTCATTTACAAACAATTGACGGATTTTCATGAATACGTTATATTATTTGCGTAAACGGTTACATATGGTAAAGAGAGAAAAGAATGTGCGATAAAAGACGTCGCGAAACTAGCGGGGGTATCTTTTGTTATTGTTTCTAGAGTATTAAAAGTGCCGGTTATAGCAATTGATCGTATCGTTGCAGGAAATGATTTGATTGCATTCGGTACAGTAAGGAGGGGAAGGTATTGCCAAATATTGTAGTAGTTGGCAGTGTTTCCATAGATTTAGTTGCCATCTCAAAAAAACGCCCGAAAGCTGGTGAAACAGTAATTGGTGAAGCATTTTATACTGTTCCGGGTGGAAAGGGTGCAAACCAAGCTGTAGCTGCAGCACGTTTAGGTGCAAATGTTGCGATGGTTGGAGCAATTGGAAATGATAATTATGGAAAATTCGTTCGAAAAAATTTAGAGAATGAGCATATTTTTAATGAATACGTGGAAGCGATTACGCATGAAACAACAGGCATTGCCCATATCGTATTGGCTGAAGAAGATAATAGTATCATTGTTGTGCAAGGTGCAAATCGTTCTGTAAATGAACAACTTGTAAATCGTGCAAAAGATCTTCTTATGAAAGCGGATATGGTTGTTTTACAGCTAGAAATTCCACTTGAAACAGTAACATATGTACTAAATATTTGTGAAGAACATCAAATTCCAGTTATTTTAAATCCAGCTCCAGCACAAAGATTGCCAGAGGAAGTATTGCAAAAAGCAACGTATATTACACCAAATGAGCATGAATGTCGAATTGTTTTAGATGACTTTACATCACCAATTGAATCACTTCTTGAAAAATATCCCAATAAATTATTGATGACGGAAGGTGGAAACGGTGTTCGCTTCCATAATGGCATAGAAATTGTTCATGTACCAAGCATATCTGTTGAAGTTGTTGATACGACAGGAGCTGGAGATACATTTAACGGTGCATTAGCAGTTGCGACTGCAGAAGGAGAAGAATTGCAAAAAGCAATTTGTTTTGCAAACATTGCAGCCGGGCTTTCTGTAACGAAATTAGGAGCACAAGGTGGTATGCCATCAAGAGATAAATTACGAGAAGTACAGAGGATTGTAGGATGGTTTAATTAGCTTTGTTATTGCAACATTAAATTTAGCGTATATTGAACTGTCAAATGCATGTAAGATTATGACTTTTATCGTAATTTTAACTTAGAGGTATTGACTTATTAGTAGGTTCTATTTTAGCATTATTACGTACACTTATTGCTGGCATGAATTCATTCTTTGCAATAGGAGTGGGATTGCTAGCTGTTCTTATAATGAGGAATTGTAAACGGTGTCATCATTGAGAAAGAGAAAGTAGCATCTTTTATCAACAGTGATGTTTTTAGGGGCTTTACACTCGTTTATATGGACAGACGTCTGACCAATTATTTTAGTTATTGCTTTGATATTTCTGTAACGTGTATGACAGTAATCATTTATGTTTTTTACGGAATGTTGCAAGCATTTGCGAATATTACCGTAAAATGAATAGAAGTAGATGTACAAAATCTCGTTTAAAAAGCAATATGTAATCGGTATTATTTCAACGAATTCCAATGCAGTTACATCGGTAGTAAGTGTGGCAAAGGAAAAAAGTAAAAAATATTTTGGTTGAATTAGACCGTATTAAGAAAAAATAAACACATACTTACATTCAGAAAGGAAGAAAAAACATGAAATTTTTTATTGATACAGCAAACATTGACGAAATTAAAGAGGCAAACGACCTTGGCGTATTAGCAGGTGTGACAACGAACCCATCTCTTGTGGCAAAAGAAGGCGTAGATTTTCATGAGCGTATTCGTGAAATCTGCAGTGTTGTAGAAGGACCTGTAAGTGCAGAGGTTATTAGCCTAGAAGCAGATAAAATGATTGAAGAAGGAAAAGAATTAGCGAAAATTGCACCAAACGTTGTTGTGAAAGTACCAATGACGACAGAAGGTTTAAAAGCAGTGAAAGCGTTCGCTGATTTAGGAATTCGCACAAACGTAACATTAGTGTTCTCAGCAGTACAAGCATTACTTGCAGCACGTGCTGGTGCAACATATGTATCTCCGTTTTTAGGTCGTTTAGATGATATCGGTCATAACGGCATGGACTTAATTCGTCAAATCGCTGATATCTTCGCGATCCATGGTATCCCAACAGAAATTATTGCAGCATCTGTACGTCACTCTGTTCACGTAACAGACGCAGCGTTAAACGGTGCGCATATCGCAACAATTCCAGCAAATGTTATCGCTTCATTAGTGAAACACCCATTAACAGATCAAGGAATTGAGAAATTCTTAGCGGATTGGGAAAAAACGCAAGGAAAATAATATAAAAAAAATGGTTCAACGGATACGTTGAACCATTTTTTTTTTGGATAATTCCTTCTTACATGTCCACTGATATATCGACCGTTTTTTATTAGAAATTCCTTCAAATGCAATAAGTATTTTAAAAGGTGAATATTAAAATTTTAAGAAAAGATGGAAGGGATATGAAGTAGGGAAGAAAACACCGTTTCGAGTTTTTTCGGCATTTGCAGTAACGACATTATTAAGTTATACACTTATGTCGAAAATTTAAAATGGATTTATAGTTTGTAATAAAGTGAAACTTCCGTCAGTGGGGGGGCTTCATCTCCCACTGACGGAAAGCTCTCACCAATCGGGCTTTTACGGGCAGTTATCCCCCACCTATCTTCTTTGCTTCTCTCTGAATCTTGAGGTGGGGGTCTTACTGCCCACAAATAGCGGGATAAATTCCTAAATATTTTATCGAGTTGTGCAGAGAGAAAAAATATTTCCGGGGGAATTGTCGAAAGTTATTCTATTTTTTTATTTAGATTCTGTTTATGAACAGCAACAACAGCTACCGTTGTCAGCAAAGTGATTATCTCAATATGCTTTTTAAAATGAAAAACTTGGAACAAAACCTAGAAATATATGGGTTATTAAATATAGAATAGAAATTAGAAGGGGTTCATTCCAACTTTTAGGTAAGTATTGATATAAAAACGTTTTGGGACTTAAGCGATTTCACATCAAATAAAGCCTGCTAGTGTATCGTATGACTTGTCTCAAAAGTCTTATCGTTGTTAAATTCTTTGTTTTTAATGCTACAAACAGATTAACGCTGTAAGTCCACATTTTCGGGACGCTACCCCTACGGTCCGCTTACCATTGACTCTTAACAATTATTTGCCTTCTTCCAATAATCGTTTTGCCATATCCTCTAGTCTTGTATTCCCCCCTTTCATAAGCTATATAAATCCACTTTAACTTTTCGACATATAGATTGCTGCTATGCAGAGAAAAAGGAAACTGTACTCGCTTGCTATCTCTGGTTTTCACTGCGCATGTGGCAGAAAAAGGCCCTGACCGCTTCTACGCATGACCAGATGCTCTTGCCCACCTAAAAAAATGGTTTTATGTCGGATTTTTAATTTGGATATATATATAACTCATCTTCTTAATTGTTAATTATTAAAAATAGAAGATAAATCACAATAAAAAGGTCTGCAACAGATCGTTGCATGTTTTTTTTTTGTAATGCTACGATTCGTTTCTTACTATTTAATATTAGAATAAATTAAATTAATTAAAGGAGGTACAAACATGAATATAGGAGAGAAGATAAAGCATTTAAGATTGATAAATAAAATGACACAAGAAGATGTAGCCAACCAATTATTTATTTCAAGACAAGTTATATCTAAATGGGAACTAGGAAAAAGTCTTCCGAATTTAACCAATTTATTAGCCTTAAGCAAACTATTTAATGTTTCAATTGATTCTTTATTAAAGGAGGATTCAAATTTGCAAAATCAAATAATAAAACAAAGTAATTACAAAAGATATTTGATGATGACCTATGTATATATATATTCTTTATTTACTATTATTGTTATACTTTGTTGTTTTGTTGCTTTTTTACTTATACCAAAGGATATAAAAACATCAGATCTAAAGGTTATTAATTCACACTTTTATAAAGAAACCGATAAAAAAGAAATTCTATATATTTATAGTGAATTAAAACCTTTTTTCTCCAATTATTCAGGGGATTATAGCCTCAAAATAAAAGAACATGAAATAGATATTCATGCTAATCGAAATTCAATTCCTTTTAAAAATAAAAAGGTTTTATTTTCTATTAAAAAAGATATATCTCATGGAATAGATTGGGAAGAAAAAGATGTTTATATTGTAGACGAAAACAATAACAAAATACTTATATATAACCATAAAAATAAACAACTGTATTATCAAATAAGAAAAAATGATAAAGTAGGTGATCAAAATTAAAAACGTTTATAAGTATATTTTTATAGTAACTACATTTGTTCTTAATGTAATTAGTTGTTTGCTTATTGCGAACACCATATTTATACCAAATATAGTGTTTTCTACCGTATTTGTATTTTTTACTATTTTATTTCAATCAACTACAATTCTATTTATTATATATATGATTAGAAATGATAAGTCTAAAAAAATAAAAGTAATATTATATATTTTTTTAACACTAGATATATTTATCTTTTTATTCTTACTATGTATGGCATATACATTGGTAACTACATTAGTAACATCAATAAAATATCATTAACATCTTGCCTGATCTACCCAATTTTTCTATAGGGGGAGTATCATATGCTCATCAACTTAAGACATTCATTGTTCCCAAAAACGAAAAAAATGAACTGAATTTTCATGGTCAACTATGAAGAGATCAAATTTTCGTTTTTGGGATACTCTAAAATATTAGCTTGATGGCGATGTGGTGCTACCCCATACAGAAATAGACATACAAAAACGCCATTCTTTCCTATGATTTTACAGAAAGAATAGCGTATTTTTTCATTTTAGGGGGTATTTTGTTTTGTTAGCTTGATAGCGATGGGGATTATTCCATCATTGCTTTTTTAAATCTTCCTCGTACATAAATTGTTGAAGCAAAAGTAAGTAAGAAAGCTGTTCCGATTACAAAGCTTACGCTCGGTGAGGCGCCGATTGCTCCAATTGTAAAAGAACCGGCAACAACGCCTAATGAGAAGAATGCATAGAATAATCCAAATGCTTTTCCGCGATTGTCTTCTGTTGTATTTTCAACAAGTAAGGCATTAATAGAAGGAAAGAGAATGGCAAATCCAATTCCGTAAATCATCATTACAACAAAAAGCATGCTCTTTGTTGTAAATATACCAAGCAATGATAGTGCCAATGCCATGATTGCAATACCGATAACCATCATTTTTTGACGGTTAAAGAAATCGTATATACGATTTGTAGGTAGTAAAAAGAAGAGGATTGCAGTGATTCCAAAGACACTAAGCATCATTCCTGTTGTAGACGTTTTTAGTCCTAAGGCTTCTATTTTTACAGGTAACATATATGTGACAATTCCTTGTGAAAACATTAAGGTGAAAGCACCGATATATGCTTGTAATAGTGGTTCGAACTTTAATAATTCAAGCAGTTCTTCTTTGTTCATCATTTGTATCCGTGATGACTTTGTTCTTGTTATGTTATTTGGCAGCAAGAAAAGTGAGATCATTGTACCAAGTATCATTAAGATAGAAATTGTAATGAAGACCCAGTGTATACCAGCTTTTGCTTTCATAATCCCACTGAATGCAGGACCGATGATAGCTGCTGTTCCAACGGCTGCACCAGATAAAGCCATTGCTTTCCCTTGTTTTGTTGAGTTTGTTTGTTTTGATAAGAAAGTGAAGGCAGCTGGTATTAAGAAACCATCACTAAATCCGTGCAGAAAACGAACGATAATAAGTTGTTCTCCGCTTTGAACAATGGTATATAACAAAACTATGAGACTTGTAATACCCATGCTAATATAAAGAACTTTTTTTGCACCATATTTATCAACAGATGCACCTGCAATAATATTGCCAATCATATTAGCGAACGAGTACATTCCAACGACAAGACCGATAATAAGAGGAGTTCCCCCGAGATTTTGTGCGTATGTACTCATAATTGGTAATTGTGAAAATGTATCGAAAAATGCGATGATAACAATAAAATAAATAAAGTATTTCAACTCTTTCACCTCTCTTGTGCTATTATGACATAATGCTAATTTTCTCCGCAATGAAATTGATTGGTATGTTTGGAAATTTGCGTATGGGGTTATAGGAGATGAAAGATATTAGAAGGTAGTGAAAAATAGAGTTTTGCATGTCTTCATTCTATTTATATCAATCTATTTTAATTTTTTGCCATCTAAGTCGCTGTTATGGAGAATACAACATGACCGCTACTTGCTTTCTCCTTTTGTTTTAAACCTTGCATGGCCAGATGCTCTCGCCCGCCTAAAAAGAAAGAGTTTTTTTATGTCGATTTTTTAATTTGTATTTATATCGTATGCAAGAAGAGTATCTTATGGGCTATTTACAAATTGTAGGTGGAGAATATTTGACGCTTACAATAAAAAAAACAGAAGTCATTCGTAAAAATGACTTCTGTCGTTCAAAACTTTTTATTGAACTCTTTATGGAATACATTTATCAAACGGTTGAATTCGTTTCATAATTAAAATCCCATCACTTGCAAGTCCAAAAAAGTTTTTTGCTAAAAACTCGAGTTTATCAACAATTTTTATTTATTTTTTGATAAATTGTTGCGTCCAAATATTATCCTGTTCCACGTAACCAACACCTATATAAGTAAAATTACCATTTAAAATATTCGCACGGTGCCCTGGACTGTGCATCCAAGCGTTCATAACTTCTTCTGGTGTTTGTTGCCCTTTAGCAATATTTTCACCTGCTGCGGAATAAGAAATACCAAAACGTTTCATCATGTCAAATGGTGAATGATAAACCGGACTATTATGATCAAAATAATTATTTTTCAACATATCCTCTGATTTTATACGTGCTACTTTACTAAGCTCTGTATCTATCTGTAATGGAGATAAGCCCGCTTTCGCTCGTTCTACATTAACTAGCTCCGCAACACGTTTTTCAAACGCATTTAGTACATGACCTTTATTCTCTTGTTTTTTAGCTTCTTCTTGCTTTTTAGCTTCTTCCTGCTTTCTAGCTTCTTCCTGCTTTCTAGCTTCTTCCTGCTTTCTAGCTTCTTCTTGCTTTCTAGCTTCTTCCTGCTTTCTAGCTTCAGCTTGCTTTCTAGCTTCTTCCTGCTTTCTAGCTTCTTCTTGCTTTCTAGCTTCTTCTTGCTTTCCGGCTCCTTCTTGCTTTCCAGCTCCTTCTTGCTTTCCAGCTTCTTCTTGCTTTCTAGCTTCTTCTTGCTTTCTAGCTTCAGCTTGCTTTCTAGCTTCAGCTTGCTTTCTAGCTTCTTCTTGCTTTCTAGCTTCTTCTTGCTTTCTAGCTTCTTCTTGCTTTCTAGCTTCTTCTTGCTTTCTAGCTTCTTCCTGCTTTCTAGCTTCAGCTTGCTTTCTAGCTTCAGCTTGCTTTCTAGCTTCTTCTTGCTTTCTAGCTTCTTCTTGCTGTTTAGCTGCTTCTGCCTGCTGTCTAGCTTCATCTGCTTGCTGTTTAGCTGCTTCTGCCTGTTGTCTAGCTTCATCCTCTTGCTGTTTAGCTGCTTCTGCCTGCTGTCTAGCTTCATCCTCTTGCTGTTTAGCTGCTTCTGCCTGCTGTCTAGCTTCATCTGCTTGCTGTTTAGCTGCTTCTGCCTGCTGTCTAGCTTCATCTGCTTGCTGTTTAGCTGCTTCTGCCTGCTGTCTAGCTTCATCTGCCTGCTGTTTAGCTGCTTCAGCTTGCTGTCTAGCTGCTTCTAGCTTTTCTTTTTCCTGTGCCTTACTAACTTGTACTGGCTGTATTAAATTATTCATGCTGTTTGAAGTTTGATCGTTGTCGTTTTGTCCTAACTTAACGAAAGTAGCTTCCTTCTGTACTTCGGTAGAAACATTATTTTTAACATTTGCTTTAGAAGAATCGCTCTGACTGGATTTTTCCGAATCTTTATCCTCATGTACATCCGCTACATCATCATGAGACTTTTTCAAACTTGTTTTCTTACTTTGACAACTAACGCATAGGAATACTGCAACCAGCACAACAGTTAGCAAGAGTATTAAGCGTTTTTGTTGTTTATTTTCTGTCATAAACTACTCCCAACGCTCAAATTTGAGCTTTCCTTTTTGTGCACAATATTTACCTTAATAAAATCGTCAAAAAAAGTCTAGCATTTTCAAAAAGAAAGGAAACATACATGATTCTACTAAAAATAAAGTGAAACTTTAATCAGTGAAGGTCTTACTATCCGTGAATAGCGAGATAAGCATGTATATAAATGTAATTTCAGTTCTTTTCAAAAAAGAAAACTTTCCACCAAGGTTTCTTTTTTGATTTTGCTAGTTCTCTTTTTACATTTTGCATCTCTCTAAGTAACTGTGTTAATGTACGATCTCTTTCTTCTATTGCGATACGCTCTTTTTGTTCTAAATGCTCATTTAATTTTTGATGTAGCTTACTTATCTCTTTACTTTGCTCCTGAACCATTTTCATAAGATTTTGATGAACATTATTTTCTTTTTCCAAATGTTTATGTAGTTCTAATAATAGAGGGACCTCATTACATGTACTCCCCTTGACTACCATTGCTGTGGAATTGTTACAAACTTTGTTCAAAATCTCTTTAATTTCTTCTTTATTCTTTCCTTCTTTATAGCATTGTCTAACCTCTTGTAGTGTAGAAACACATGTTTCATGAAATATATAAACTCCTTCTTCGTTACGCATATTTAAATATGACTGATAATCCTCTACATAGCGCTTTACCGTTTGAATAGGTATAGATGTATTTCGAGCAATTTCTCGAAGTGTAAACCATTTCTCCATGCTTTCTCACCTTTTCAATGAATTTATTACATAAGATAAAAATAGATTATATCATTTATTCATAACGTTAGTAATAAACGAATGAGGGTGTTACAAAACTATATATATACAAGTTAAAAAAATGACATAAAAACCCGACATAAAAACCCCTTTCTTTTTAGGGGAGGACGAGAGCATCTAGCCGTGTATAGAGAAGCGGTCAGGTCCTTTTCCTGCCACATGCGAGGTTTAAATTGCCCACGTAAGCAAATAATATGTGTAAAAGGGATTGAGTTTCTTCAAATGTAGTTATCGTACGAGTAAATCTGTGCTTTCTGGAGATAGTTTAGCCTACTATCATTCTTCCAAAAAGACGGATTTTTTTATGCATGTATGATTGAATATTTATGGTTTTTTCAACACCCTCTATAATATGAATCCCAAAAATAGGGTATGAACATTTACATATTTCACTTTAATGATAGAAAGTGATTGGAAAATAAGATATTCTTATCGTAGGTTAATCAAATATCACTAGAGAATTTTATTTTATGTTAGGACTACATATAAAATGGGAGGTTTTTTTATGAAAAAGAAAGTATTGGCATTAGCTGCTATGGTTACTTTGGCTGCTCCAGTTCAAAGTATAGCGTTTGCACACACAAATGATTGTGGTGGGCATCAGGCACCAATTTTAAGATGGTCTGCTGAGGATAGACATAAAGAAGGTGTTAATTCTCATTTATGGATTGTAAATCGTGCAATTGATATTATGTCTCGTAATACAACAATTGTAAAACCAAATGAAACTGCTTTATTAAATGAGTGGCGTGAAGACTTAGAAAACGGGATTTATTCAGCTGATTATGAGAATCCTTATTATGATAATAGTACATTTGCTTCTCACTTTTATGATCCAGATACACAGAAAACATATATCCCTCTTGCAAAACAGGCAAAAGAAACGGGATCGAAATATTTTAAACTTGCTGGTGAAGCGTACCAAAACAAAGATATGAAACAAGCATTCTTCTATTTAGGATTATCTCTTCATTATTTAGGAGATGTAAATCAGCCAATGCACGCAGCAAACTTTACGAATCTTTCTTATCCAATGGGTTTCCACTCCAAGTATGAAAATTTTGTTGATACAATTAAAGATAACTATAAAGTTGCAGATGGTAACGGATATTGGAATTGGAAGGGAACAAACCCAGAAGAGTGGATTCACGGAGCGGCGGCAGCAGCTAAACAAGATTATCCAGGTATTGTGAATGATTCAACAAAAAATGGGTTTGTAAAAGCAGCTACATCTCAAGAATATGCAAATAAATGGCGGGCAGAAGTGACACCAATGACAGGGAAACGCTTAACGGAAGCACAGCGCGTTACAGCTGGTTATATTCACTTATGGTTTGATACGTACGTAAATCGTTAATGACGAATTTTTGTTTAAAACATATATGTATCCCAATCATTATCCAGTACAAGCCACAATTTCTATGAAATAAGAAAAAAAGTTTCTTCGATGAGAAGGAACTTTTTTTCTTTTGAAGAGGAAAATTTCATGTTCCTTCCAATATATATAAGAAATATATAGAAGGGGAGGGAGAGATGTGGATCGTAGAACGTTTCAAGGACTTTCAATGCCATGTGCCTTTCTTAATGAAGATGCATTAGAGAGAAATATTCAATCTATTATTCAGCTTCATAAAGGAAAACGTGTTCGGATTGCGAGCAAATCATTGCGCTCTGTTTCAGTGATGAAGAAAATTTTACAATCACATTCTTGTTTTCAAGGAATTATGTGCTACTCACCAGCGGAAGTCCTGTTTTTAATTGAACAGGGGTTTGATGATTTATTGCTTGGATATCCGGCATGGGATGAAGAGGCTCTGCAAAAAATAAGTATACTTACAAAACAAGGATACAAGATTACTTGTATGGTAGATTGCGAAGAGCACATTCTGTATTTGGAGCATATTGCATTGCAAGTAGAAGGAAAGTTTCGCATTTGTTTTGATATTGATATGAGCAGTCGTTTTCTTGGTTTTCATTTTGGAGTAAAACGGTCTCCTTTGCGTACCGCAGAACAAGTATTACAAGTAGCTGATAGAGTTTTACAATCATCTTGTTTCAAAATAGATGGTGTTATGGGTTATGAAGCACAGATAGCAGGTGTAGGAGATAATGTACCAAAACAAAGCTTACACAACAAAGTAGTTTCTTATTTAAAAAGACGATCAGTAAGAGAAGTTGCAAAAAGACGAGAGTTAATTGTACAAGCATTAGGGCAAAAAGGAATTTCATTACGTTTTGTAAATGGCGGGGGAACAGGCAGTATAAAGACAACCGTTCAGGATGAGTCTGTTACAGAAATTACGGTTGGGTCTGCTTTTTATTCTCCGCTACTTTTTGATTATTACAAAGATATTGCATTTGAGCCAGCAGTTGGATTTGTATTACCAATTGTCCGCCAGCCAGAACCTCGTGTTTATACATGTTTAGGTGGAGGATATATTGCATCGGGAATGACTGGAAAGGAGAAGCAACCACAGCCGTATATGCCAAGTGGAGCAAAGTTACTTCCGTTAGAAGGAGCAGGTGAAGTGCAAACACCTGTTTACTATGAAGGAACAGAACAATTAAGAATTGGGGAGGGGATTGTGTTTCGGCATAGTAAAGCAGGGGAGTTATGTGAAAGATTTTCTTCTTTACATCGTATTTCTGATGGTGAAGTAGTAGGAGAATATCGAACATATCGGGGGGACGGGCAATGCTTTCTATAAGGGGCCAGAAGTGGCGAAATTGGACAGGGAATGTGCAAGGAATGCCGCAGTATACGATGTATCCGAAAAGTATTCAAGAAGTGGCCCAGGCTGTAAATTTTGCAAAAGAAGTTGGAAAGCGTATTCGTGTGGTTGGTTCAGGGCATTCTTTTACACCACTTGTTCAAACTGAAGAGATTTTAATTTCTTTGGATGAATTACAAGGGATTAGCGGGATTGATTCACAAACATTAATTGTAGAAGTATGGGCAGGTACAAAGCTATATCAGTTAGGTGAAATATTGCAAGAGAACGGATATGCACAAGAGAATTTAGGGGATATTGATGCGCAGTCTATTGCTGGGGCAATTAGTACAGGCACGCATGGAACAGGAATTTCACTTGGAAATTTAGCAACACAAGTTGTGGAAGTAACGGCGGTTCTTGCATCAGGAGAAGTGATCACGTGTTCTGAAAAAGAATATCCACAATATTGGAAGGGGTTTCAATTGTCACTTGGCATGCTAGGGATTATTGTAAAAGTCAAACTAAAAGTCATTCCAGCATATTCACTTGCTTATGAAAGTAAAAAAGAATCATTTGCTACTGTTATGAGTAAATTGGAAGAATATAAGAAGAATCGTCATTTTGAGTTTTTTATCTTTCCATATTCTGACGATGTTCAAGTGAAAATTACAAACGTAACGGAGGAAGTAGGAGGAGAACTAAAGTGGCATAAACTCAAAACAGCTTTAATAGAAAATATGGCTTTTTCATTGTTATCAGAGAGTTGTCGCCTTTTTCCTTCTATAAGTAAAAGTGTTAGTCAATTATCGGCTAAGGGAGTACCAAATACCAAAATTGTAGGTCCAAGTTATAAGGTGTTTGCAACTGCTCGCAACGTCCGTTTTTATGAGATGGAATATAGTATTCCAGCAGAATATATGAAAGAAGCAGTAGAAGAAATTTATAATCTCATTTACGAAAAAAATTTTCAAGTACATTTTCCTATTGAATGTCGCTATGCAAAAGGAGATGATATTTGGCTTAGTCCGTCATATGGAAGAGATTCTGCTTATATTGCGGTTCATATGTACAGAGGGATGCAGTACACACCTTATTTTCAAGCAGTAGAACGTATTTTTCAAAAGTATGAAGGACGTCCGCATTGGGGAAAAATGCATACAATGACATATGATTCGTTGCAGCAAGTATATCCAAAATTGCATCATTTTTTAGAGGTGAGACAAACAGTAGATCCAACAGCAATGTTTTTAAATCCATATTTAGCAAAAATATTTTCGTTAAATATGGAATAAAGTGAAACTTCCGTCAGTGGGGGTTTTCTTCATCCCCCGCTGACGGTTAGTTGAACCAATCGGGCTTTTACGGGCAGTTATCCCCCACCTATCTTCTTTGCTTCTCTCTGAATCTTGAGGTGGGGATCTTACTGTCCGTTAATGCGGGATAAAGTAGAACTTCCTTTATGCGGAAGTATAATGAGAATGTTTTTTATGATGAATGGCTCCTTACACAAGAGCTATAGTTGTCGGGAGGAGCGGGCGGTAAAATATAACACATGATGTGTTTCGGAAGAATGAACATGTTATTCACTTATACTGTCAAGAAAAGAAAGTGTGTTAATTTTGAAGAGTATGGAAGCTATATTGCTTCCATACTCTTTTTTAGTAGAATTCTAATGTAGTTGAACTGCGTTAGACTTGGAAGAAATGATATATGGTTGAATTTGCTGCTGCCATGTAATTGTAGTAGATTTCTTTTGATAAGTTAGCCATTCTCGGTAGTCCTCTTGCGTTTTCCATAATGTGCGAATAAAGAATTCTGTAGTATCTCTAACATGTTTTGTATAGGAGATTTCTATATTAATAAAACCTAGCATATTAGGAGATGGATAATATTGTTTTAATGCTTTTAGTACTTCGTTTTCGCAATCTATTTTTATATAAAGCGTATTTGTCACAATGAACATAATGAATCCCTCTTTTTTTTAGTAGTAGATTAGCATTGATTTTCTTCAGTCATAACATAGGCAATCTCTCTAGTTATGCTTACGAAGCTAGCTGTCGGGCTCGGGGATTGAAGGGTACCCTACTGTAAAAGATTCACCCCTAGTAAGCTACTGCTTACAATAATAGTTCCTCCGCTCCGTATGGATTTAGCAAAAAGTATTTATATAAAATATAATACTATTCAGAAAAATCAGAGTAAACGCAAAGGAGACGACAATTTCTTACAAAAAAATGAAGTGATCACATTTTGATGTTCTAATTCTTGTATTTGATTTTGTAATTTGTAAACATATATAAATGCAAATTGAAAAACCGACATAACCCCCCTTTCTTTTTAGGCGAGGACGAGAGCATCTGACCGTGCATAGAAGCGGTCAGGGCCTTTTCCTGCCACATGCGAGGTTTAAAACAAAGGGAGCAAGCAAGTAGCGGTCATGTTGTATTTTGCATAGCAGCGACTTATAAAGAAAAGCGGAGCCTAGGAGGCAGAGCTAGACAAAGATGTTGAAAAATTAAAATGGATTTATATAGTCTTCTCTCCAAGCTTCTATGATTTTCTGTTTCTTTTCATAATAGGTAGTGAGATTTTTAAAATCTCATTTTATCTCGTTACTTGTGAGTAATGAAGGAATAAGTAGAAATCTGCTCAGAAGAGTTCGATTTGTTCAATGAAGAATAAGGAGGCTTCTCATTGAGAAATTTTTCGCTTTATATTGGGCTGTAGTGTTATTTTTAAATGTGTATATATGGAAAAATAAAGATATTAAAATAAGTTTATTACAGTTTTTCTATGATTCGTTATATTTTGTTATAAAAAATAAACTGTATTTAATGAGTTTGTAAACAAACTGTAAAATAAATCATGTATAAATGTAGAAGAAGGGAGTCGGATTATGAACTATTTTAAGCGTATCAGTAGTTTTGTATTAGCTGGATTTATTTGTTTCACTAGTACAGTTGCTGTAAAAGCTGAGTCAAACGACGAGAAATTAAACAACATGCAGCAGCAATTGCAAAATAATAATAATGACATTCAGCAAAAAGAAAAAGAAAAGCAAGCTGTAATGAAAGACATTGAGGGCATTCAAAAGGAATTATCAGACTTAAATAATACAATTGCAAAAAATAAAGAAGAGCAAGATGCAATTCAGCGCAAAATCGATGAAACGCATAAGCAAATTGAGCAAAAGATGAAAGAGATTATTAGTTTAGAAGAAAAAGTACTTATGCGTAAAGATATTATGAAAAAACGTATGGTCTCTGTTCAAGATAACTCAAATATAAATTTAGTAGTAGAAGTAATTGTAGATTCAAAAAACATTGCAGAGCTTCTGCAACGTATGACTGCAGTTTCTACAATTATGGATGCAGATAAAGAGATTCTTCGTTTACAAGAACAAGATCTTCGTCAAATTGAAGCTGATAAAAAGGTAATTGATGAAAAAGAAAGATCTTTAGAAGGCGATAAACAAAAATTAGCAAAAGTACAAGCTGATTTACAAGACAACTTAAAGAAACGTCAAGATAATCTACAATCTGTACAAGCAAAGTATAATCAAATTTCTAGTCAGCTGACACTTGCTGCGCAAGAAAAAGCAAAGATTGAAGCAGATATGAAGAGCGTACAAGATACAATTGCTCGTGAACAACAAGCAGCTGCAGAGCGTGAAAAAGCTTTGAAAGACTCACAAGCCTCACAAGCTCCACAAGCTCCACAGGTTTCACAAGCACCAAAAGGAGATGAAAAAACTCCAGAAAAACCAACTAAAGGCGGTCGTGAAATTTTTGTAGAAGCTACGGCTTACACAAATGATCCAAGTGAAAATGGGAAACAGCCAGGTGAGCATGTATATTCTGCTTGGGGGCACTATGATTTAACTGCAAACCCAAACATGAAGTTAATTGCCGTTGATCCAAGGGTTATTCCATTGGGCTCACGCGTGTGGGTTCAAAACTATGGAGAAGCTATTGCTGCTGATACTGGTGGTGCTATCAAAGGATACCGTATTGATGTTTTCGTACCAAATAAAGAGGTTTCTAGCGCTTGGGGTAGAAAACAAGTTCGTGTTATCATTTTAGATTAAAGTAAAAATCTACTTTGCAAAAGCAAAGTAGATTTTTTTATTGTTAAATGTTAAGTTGGGTTTACATTTTGTGAAGTTTAGCATACAATAATGGTGAGAGGTGGTAAAATTGACCATTTATAATCGAGTAAAAGAACTACGAGCCCGCTTTCATTTTTCGCAAAGTGTATTGGCTGAAAAGGTGGGGGTAACGAGACAAACGATCGCTGCTATTGAAAAGGGGGATTATGTACCATCATTATTATTAGCGCTTATGATTTGTGATGTGTTTGGCTTGCAGATGGAAGATGTATTTGTACTGCAAAAGGAGGAGGGAGAAAATGAATAGAATTGGTCTTTCTTATCTAATAAATATAGGTATACTTGTTATAGCGGGTTGGGGGTTCGTTGAGAATTTTCATGTCATTACGGAACTTGCAAACATCATCAGTACTGAAAAGCAAACGTGGACTGTCACGATGAATATGCTGCCAATTACATTGCTATTGATTGTAGGGGTAGGGATATTCATTGGTTACAAGGTGCAAAAAAAGAAATATAAGAAATTATCATTTTGGACATTTCCGTTATTATTTCCAAGTGAAGATGAGAGGGAAGAAATATTGACGGCGAAAGCGTGTCGAACTACCCTTCTTTCATTATGGTGTATTCTACCTATCGCAGCTGCCACGTTAGTTGCTTATCCACTATTTAATCGAAACATTCCGGAATATCCACTGTATGTAATATTTATCATTTTACTAATCCAAACAACAATATTTCATATTTCTTTATATCGTAACAAGGTTGTGTAAAAGGTGTGCCAAAGAGCACATCTTTTTTTATATTTAAAACCCGAGAAATTTTTCCGCATTTTTACAAAAGCTTAATGAAATGCTATAGAGAGAGTTTACAAATCCTTTTTACAATAGAAGAAGTATTGAAATTGGGGGGATTAGAGAATGAAGAAGGTTTTGCTATCTGGGGGAATTATAGCGAGTGTCTTATGGACAGGCAGTAATGTAAACGCAGAAGTAAATCAAGAAACGAAACAATTTGCCAATAAAATAGAAAGTTTACCAAAAGGGAGTATTTCAAACCCAGCATTTCGTGGGCAAATAGAGGAAATGGTAAATAAATTTATTAGTAATAAGCATAAGAATACAAAAATAGAAAGAACGGCTATTTTTCCAATGCCAAGCAAAAAAGCAGAAATCGCGGCATCTTCACCAGATGGTAAGACGTTAGTTGTAACAGAAGCAGACTTAGGACAAATTAGCATCCTTTCAATTGAAAATTTACAAGACATTCAATTGAAAGGGACGGTGAGTTTGAAAGGAATTCATTCCGAAGCAGAGGTGACGAGTACAACAGTTACACCAGATGGTAAGTATGCATTTGTTGCTTTTCGTACCGGGGATAACTTGTATAATGCGCATAGAGGAAAGATAGCAGTTATAGAGTTATCATCCAAAAATATTGTGAAAATATACGAGGTGGGTATAGGGCCAGATTCTATTGCTTTATCAAAAGATGGGACAAAGCTTGTTGTTTGTAATGAGGATGAAGAAGGAGATCCAAATGACGGAAACGAAGTCAATATGAAAAAAACAAAGCGACCGGGTACAATTTCTATCATCACGTTCCCTAATGGAGATGTATTGAAAGGAATTCACCATGAGCTATCAATTGATATAAGTCAGATTGGAAATGGAACAGTGTACAAGCATGATCCGCAGCCAGAATATGTGGCGATTAGTCCAAATGGAGAAAAAGCTGCTGTCACATTACAGGAAAACAATGCAGTTGCTATTGTTAATTTGCAAGGACAAAACATTGAAACGATATTTGGCCTTGGAACAACAAAGCATAAAGCAGATTTGCAAAATGATGGTGTTGTTTCTTTTCAAGATGAACTGATTGCAAGACCAGAACCAGATGGTATAACGTGGGATCAATCAGGGCGTTTTGTAATTACTGCTAATGAAGGAGACCTAGGGAAAAATGAATTTAAAGATGGTGTGAAATCAGGTGGACGCAATATATCTGTATGGAGTCAAAATGGTTCGCTTATATATGATAGTATGAATCTTATTGATGAAAAAGTGGCAGCTAAAGGTTTATATTTAGATAGTCGTAGTAATAGCCGAGGCAGTGAAGTGGAAAATGTTGCAACAGGAATCATACAAGAAAGTCCGATTATGGCTGTTGCTGCTGAAAGAGCAAATGCAGTACTCTTTTTTGATATAACGATCCCGATGTTCCCTGTTTATATTGGTCTTGTTCCTTCAGGAGGCAAAGCACCAGAAGGGATTCATAAGATTAGCAACCGTAATATATTTGTAAGTGCAGATGAAGCAGATGGAACATTGAGCTTTTATTGTTTGCAAAAATGATAATCATGGCACTTCTTAATAAGGAGTGCCATTTCCTTTGTCTTGTACATGTCACTTGTATATCTAGCATTCTTACTTTATCATTTTATATAAGAGGAACTTTGTGAAGGAAAGGAATTGAAGCATGAATAAGAAAAAGATTTATAGTATACTGGCACTTCTTTTATTTATTGTAGGTGGCGTTTTAATTGCAAAACCATTTTATGATGGTTACAAAGCTGGGAAGATGCAAGAAGAAAACATACAAGCTATTAAGAAAATGAAGTATGAAAAACAAGAAACGAAATTTGTTGATGCTTCTAAAATAAAACAACCGGATTTAGCAGACGTGGCAAATGCTTCATTAGATAAAACACAAGTGATTGGGCGTATGTCTATTCCGAGTATTGGATTAGAACTACCGATTTTAAATGGTTCAACAGAGAAAAATTTATTATCGGGTGCAACAACAGTAAAAGAAAAACAAGAGATGGGAAAAGAGAATTATGCATTAGCAGGACATAACATGTCGAAAAAAGGTGTGTTATTTAGCGATATTTCGGAATTAAAAAAGAATGATAAAGTATATTTATATGATAGTGAAAATGAATACGAGTATGCGGTACAACAAGTAACAAAAGTCACGCCGGATAAATGGGAAGTTGTTGAAGATCACGGGAAGAATGAACTAACCTTGATTACATGTTCGTCTGTACTTGATAATTCTAAGCGATATGTAGTATCCGGAAATTTGGTGCAGGTGAAAAAAATAAAGTGAAACTTCCATCAGTGGGGGTAAATAGTTAAAAAGAAATTCCACTTTTGTTGAAGGTGGGATTTCTTTCTTCTATAAACGCTTTGTATCAAGTGACTACAAAGAGCATAAAGAGTTATATAAGTAAGTGATAGAAAAAGGAGAAAATGCTGAAAAAAGATGAGGGGTAACCCCTCATCTCTTTTAGTCCATCCACTTTACTAATTTTTTGGAAAGCAATAGTAAGATACATCCTAGGAAAATAGCGACAGCTCCAATAACAGCAAATACTTCTGAGTAACCTAATGAAGTTGTAAAGTTTGCTAACTGTCCACCTAAAATATTAGCAACACCTGTACTTGATAACCAAACGCCCATTAATAAAGATGCGAGTTTGACAGGGGCAAGGGAACTTACCATTGATAGTCCGACTGGAGATAAGAATAATTCTCCTAATGTATGGAACAGGTAAGTAAAGACAATAAAGAGTAGGTTTGCTTTTTCGGCAATTTGTTGTTCGTTACTTCCTGTTTTTAACGTAGCGACAAGAAGAACCATATATCCAATTCCAAGTAAGATCATCCCAAGACCCATTTTTGTTGGGATTTTTAAATCACCGCGTTTTGTAGAAGCAAGCTTCGTCCAAAGCGTTGAAATAGCTGGTGCTAATAAAATAATGAATAGTGGGTTTACAGATTGGAACCAAGATGTTGGAATTTCCCAACCGAATATAGAGCGGTCGACAAAACTATTTGTATATAGTGTTAAAGAACTACCAGCTTGTTCAAATCCAGCCCAGAAGAACACAACGAAACACGTTAAAATGACAATTACAGCTGTATGTTGTTTTTCTTTTTTCGTTAATGGTGTATTGCCAGCTGTTTTGTTGTTTGTACCTGTTTGTATAGCTGCTGTCGGTTTTTTACCAATATCACCAAGATAACGATTTGATAAAGTTGTAAATAAAATTTGTCCGACAATCATCCCAATAGATGCAGCTAAAAATCCATAACGGAAACCGTAATGCATAACGCCGTCTACTGTTGTTTTAAACAAATCTTCTGATAAATATCCGCAAACGAGTGGAGCAAGGAATGAACCAACGTTAATTCCCATATAAAAAATTGTAAAGGCACCATCACGGCGCGGGTCATTTTCTTTATATAATTCCCCGACAAGAGTAGAAATGTTTGGTTTGAAGAAACCGTTCCCGATAATAATAAGCGCCAATCCAAGATATAGTCCTAATTGGCTTTGCAGTGCAAATAACGTCAAGTTACCAATGGCAATTGTTATACCACCAAGTGTAATCGCTAATCGTCTACCAAGAAAGCGATCTGTTAGAAATCCGCCAATTAATGGAGTGAAATAACAAGCGCCTGTATAAAAGCCGTAAATCGTAAGTGCCCAGCTCTTACTAAAACCAAGACCACCGTTTATTAAGGCTGTTGTTAAATATAATGTTAATAATCCTCGTAATCCGTAATAGCTAAATCGTTCCCACATTTCTGTGAAAAAGAGTAAATACAAACCTGGAGGATGTTTCTTTTTTTGCGGTTGTTTTTCATCAAACTGTAGCGCAGCTTCCATATATAATTCCTCCTCACATAAAAAACAAAGTTAATCATTTTATATGATTAATAGTTTACTTTATTAAATTTATGAAGTCAATAAAGATCTATTTTTGTAAAAAAATATTCTTATATAATGATAAAGGAGGAATGATACATAAAAAAAGCCCCTTTCATCACGAAAGGGGGCTCCTTTTATCGAATAGCAGGTGTTCCAATTACAACTGTTTTATTTTCTTTTACAGTTGTATTTTGACGAAGGCGTAATGTAGCTTGTCCTACTGTATTAGGGGCAATTTGTACATTCACGACTTTTTCAGCGGAACCTTGGCTATTTGTAGTAAAGGAAAATGAATTACTATAACCATAAGAAGAAGGCCAAATTCCGTTTGCATTTTGAACTTTTGCTACTTGTGTACCACCACTTGTATAAATACCTAAAGAATAATTACTGTAAGTAGTGTTTGGTAATAAATGTGCTGCTTGTATTTTTATTTGAAATACACCGTTGTTTGGAAGAATACTAGGGTGAATAAAGTTATAATCACTTGTTGAGACGTTTCCATCATTATTATTATTATCAGTATTATTGTTATTATAGCCGTAAGAACCAGGTTTAAATGTGCTTGAATTAAACCATTGATATCCTTGGTTAGGAGCACCCCATGGTTCTGGTTGCGGCTCAGTTGATGAACTTGGTTGTTCAAATGTTTTTAATGATGTTGGTGTGTCTAGTTGTAATCCGTTTACTTGTTTTAAGCTCGTATATGATTCTTTTGTAGAAAGCCATTTTACGACATTTGTTAATAAAGTAGCATCGCTTTCTTCTTTATATCCATCATATGTTTTTTTAGACTGTCCTGTATCTTCACGAACATATTTTGGCGTTGCATCTTCAACTGGCGAAGAGTCACCGATAAAGGCTGCTTTTCCTAAACCAACTTTTGCCACCGCAACGTAAGCGCCTTCAGCGATGCCGCCACCGTTATATACACCACTATCTACAGCGTTATTCCATTTAGGTAAACTTTCTGGTAAGTAGACAATTCCTTTTGCTAAATTCGGGTTTACAATTGCAATTGTAGATCCTGCATGCATAGCAACAGATGAAACACCTGTAGTAATTCCGAATGATTGATCTGGCGCTACAATTTTATCTGTTGAAACATCGCCAATTGCATTATAGCGAAAGCGTACGCCAAAGTTGTTTGCTAGCCAATCAGAACTTTCTACACCTTGCATAGCTTGTGAAGATGCTTCTTCAGAAGACATTCCTTTTGCAGGGTTTTCCCATGCCCCGCGGCGATACCCGTTGAAAACTTCTGAGGAATCCCAGCGGTTTTTATTACGGTCTGCATTATAATGATCGGCTATAAAAAAGATACTTCCGCCATTTTTCACATATTGCAGCATCGCATCTTGTTCTGATTTTTTATACGGAATGTTTGCTTCTGGAATGATGAACACATTGTAATCTTTTAAGTCATCATAAGTAATAGGTGTTGATTTACGTAGTTCTTTTACAAAAAAGCCTTTGTTTGCAATGCCGTTTCCGAAATCAGAAAATCCCCCATCAATAACCCAATCAGCTGTTCCTGCTGTTTGAGCATGTGTATTATCAAATAATACTTTTTTTCCAGCGTTTTCGTTCACGATTTTTGCTGCAATTTGTGGAGCTGGATCTAAAGCGCTTTCAGCAAAAGTCGTTGAACTAAACATGGTGGCCATACTTAAAGTCATTCCGGTTGCTAATGTGAGCTTCAGCCATTTTTCTTTCTTCATAATAATCCCCCTAAAGTAAGTTTAATTAAGTAAGAGTGTGATTCTTTCAACTAACTATCAGCTGCCCCTACGGATAAAAGTGTCTCTATATTACTTTACCGAAATATAACGGAAGAAGAAAGGGGGAATTCATAAAATTTTGTAAAAATAAGATGAATTTTGTTGAGAAATATTTTTGTATATAGCAGTAGAGGAGAAAAAATCCCTTCCTCATATGAGGAAGGGATTAGCTTTACCCAATTTGCGAAGAAGATTTCGATGTTTTATCTGTTGTGTGAAATCCTTTTGCATAATAAACAGCTACTAAAGCGATAAGCCAAATTGGTCCAACGATTAATGCGATACGTGTATCAGCGGAGTATGCCATAATACCTAATACTAAAGCAAGGAAAGCGAGCGTAACATAAGAGCTAAGTGGATACAATGGCAGTTTGTACGTTAATTTGCCTTGCGCCTCCTGTGATAGTCCTTTGCGGAAACGAAGCTGTGCAACTAAAATGACACCCCAAGTCCAAATTGCTCCGAACGTGGAAATACTCGTTAGCCACGTAAATACTTTTGCTGGAACAACGTAGTTTAATGCAACTCCTATTAACAATACGAAAGCTGTTGCTAAAATTCCTTTGCTTGGAATTCCATTTTTATTTAATTGACCAAATTTTTCTGGTGCTTGTTTTTGTTGTGCTAATGTAAATAACATACGACCTGTACTAAAGAGACCTCCATTACAAGAAGAAAGAGCAGCTGTTAAGACAACAAAGTTAATAATTCCTGCTGCTTTCGCAATGCCGATTTGTTCAAACGTTAGTACAAATGGACTTCCTTTTTCACCAATCTCATTCCATGGATAAATTGCCATCATAACGAATAAGGCACCTACATAGAAGATTAAAATACGCCAAAAAACGTTATCAATCGCTTTAGATAATGTTTTTTTCGGGTTTTCTGCTTCTCCAGCTGTTACACCAATTAACTCTACTCCTAAGTAAGCAAATAGTACCATCTGTAATGAGAGAAGAAGGCCAGAAAATCCATTTGGGAACCAACCGCCATGTGACCAAAGGTTTGAAATTCCAGTCGCTACGCCGCCGTTTCCAAACCCGAATAAAATAATACCGGTGCCAATTACGATCATACAGATAATTGTGACAATTTTAATTAAAGCAAACCAAAACTCAAGTTCTCCGTACACCTTAACAGATAAAAAGTTTAATGCGCTCATTAATACAAGAGCAATTAACGCCCACACCCAGCGTTCAGTGTTTGGGAACCAATATTGCATATAAATTCCTGCTGCCGTAATTTCAGCCATACAAGTTACAACCCATAAGAACCAATAGTTCCAGCCCGTTATATACCCTGCTAGTGGACCTAAATAGTCATGTGCATATTTACTGAATGAACCGGCAACAGGTTGCTCAATTGCCATTTCTCCAAGCGCTCGCATAATGAAAAAGATTGCAAGGCCAGCAATGATATAAGCAAATAAAATAGATGGTCCTGCGAGTTTAATAGCCGAAGCTGATCCTAAAAAGAGTCCAACCCCAATGGCAGAGCCAAGCGACATAAGGGTAATATGTCGTTGTTTTAATCCACGGTTTAAATTTTCTGCTTTGTTTGTTTGCTGCATAATAAACCTCCTTTAATTAGTAAGAAACATATTGTATCCGCTTACAAATTTATTTAACTATTTCAAATTATAAAACATTTCCATCTGTTATGCTACAAAAAAAGACAATGTTTTCTGTACTATATAAATCTGTTTTCATGTGTCGATACATAAGTCGCGGCTATGCATAATACACCATGCCCCGCACTTGCTTTCTCCCTTTGTTTGAAACTTCGCATGCGGCAGAAAAAGGCCCTGACCGCTTCTGTAGATTTGAAATAAAGTCATACGGTTGTATCTCTTTTTATTCTACTAACACGTTTAAAATTATTTAGTTGCAATAAAAATTTAATCGTGTTAGTGTCTTTATGGGTTAAAACCTATACATCTACAAAGGAGTTAATTTCATGATTATTCAATTCATTCGATATAGATAGTGACAGGTATAGACTACTTTAAAATCCGACTCGTATTTTTTTGAAAATATGATGAGGGTTTATTTGTCTATGCCTTTTTCATTTATCTAAAAATGAATGAGGTGGCTTCTTTGTATAAAATGAACAAAAGAATGCAGAGCGCAGAATATTTAAGTAAATTTGAACATATTTTCAAGTGTCCTATTTGCGACTCAACAATGAAGGTTTTTGAGTTAAAGAGTTTAATCTGCTCAAATAACCATACATTTGATTTTACTAAACAAGGATATATCAACTTGACAACTCAACTAGTAAAAACTAAATACACTAAGGAACTTTTTGAAGCGCGAAGAAAAATTATTGCAGAGGATGGCTTTTTTGCACTATTAAGTCAGGTAATTGTTGAAAGCATAAATAAGCATGTTGCTGTTAAAAAAGAATCAATATCTGTAATTGATATGGGATGTGGCGAAGGTTCTCACCTAACTAGCATTTGTGAAATCGCTAGTTCTGCTTATAAAAAAATAGTTACAGGAGTAGGGATTGATCTTTCTAAAGAAGGTGTTTTGGTAGCCGCTAAGAACTACACTAATAAGATTTGGACTGTTGCCGACCTAGCAAATACACCATTTAAAGATAAGCAATTTGATATTATTCTGAATATCTTATCACCTTCCAATTATGCAGAATTTAATAGATTGTTAAAAGCTGATGGTTTAGTGATTAAAGTCGTTCCTGGAAGTGACTACTTAAAAGAATTAAGAGAAATTATATTCGATGGATCTGAAAAACAATCTTATTCTAATGTTGATACTGTTGAACGATTTAATGAGAACTTCCAATTGATAGATAGTTCAAGATTATGTTATACCGTGACACTTGATAGTCTATCAATGCAATCGTTAGTTCAAATGACTCCTTTATTATGGGCGACCACAGAAAAACAAGTTAAATCATTCTTGGAAGGGAGTTCAGCTCAAATCACTGTTGATTTAGAAATATTAATCGGTAAGAACTAACTTTATGTCTTTATTCTGCAATCGGGCGTAATTACGAATCAACACTGGTAGAAAACGAATAAACTTTTTTATAAAAATCTCATCCTTAACTAAAAAGAAAAACTCCATTTTGATCAATCTTTTTTCAAAATGGAGTTTTTGTATTTGTTGTTAAATAATGATTGAAGGGAAAGTTCTATTCAAACTTTATTCTCACCCTACATCTACACATGGCCAGACGCTCTTGCCATCCCGAAAAGAAAGAGGGACGTCTATATACATAAATTCATTTTCATGTTTCAACATCAAAATCGCTGCTACGAAAAATACCCCATGCCCAGCACTCGCTTACTCCTTTTGTTTTAAAACATGGCAAGTAGCAGAAAAAGGCCCTGACCGCTTCTACGCATGGCCAGTTTATCTCGCCTTCCCAAAAAAAGAAGGTTTTTGATCTGATATATATTGTCTAATAAAAATAAAAAGCCATCGAAATCGATAGCTTTTTATTTTTTAAGAATAGTAATTGCTTGTTTCCCCATTTGTTCCCACGCTTTTTCAAATTGAGTACGTGGAATACTTTTACGCGGGTTATCTGCTAGTGGGTCATTTACATATACATAGTTTTTATCGTAACCAATAATAACTGCACTATGTTCATAATATGTAATCTTTAATTCTCCAGCATTTGTATTCCAACTTTCAAAGTTATCCGCATCTAGCGGTTGAAAAGTTGTATTAGCAATAATCCATACTGGCGAACCAGCACTAAGTACTTTATATATATCCTTGATTTCTCTTCCGGATAAATCAATCGTTTTATCCGGAACATATTTTTGTGCTAATTGAAAAATTGGCTGATGGTATACACCATAGCCTGGTTCAGACTTCGTGTAAATATCTCCAACAAACCCTTCATGTGGGTTTCCTTTCACACCGTTTGCTTTAAATGGGACACGAGCGATTTCACTCGCAAGCTTCATTTTGTCTACTTGAATCCCGTTATATTGCAGTAGCATTGCTAAACTTGTCACTTCACAACCACGTTCTAATTCAGGAAGTTGTTTTATAAATGGAACATTTTCAATCATCACTTGCTCTTTCATTTTAAATGAAAAGTCTATACGAAGTTCCTGAGTTTTTTGAAAGATCTTATTTTTCACTCCCATAGCCTCTTTATTGCATGCCACACAAACAATAATTACAATGCCTAAAATACAGATGTATTTGATGCTCTTAAACATATATCTAACTCCATTACATAATTATTTTCCTACATTTTAAAAACGATACTCTCTTCATTGTACCTTTGTTTTTGTTAGTTTACTAGAACGATTCTATAGATTGTTATTCCAATATGGAGGTCTAAAAATTCTAATTTTTTAAAATAAAAAGAAAAATAAATGTACAACTTTGGGATATTTTGTTAAACTTAAATATGTTTAACTTGGTTAAGTTTCTTCGGTGAGGAGAAATTTAATTAGCGGTTTACTGATGATTTCCGCTAAACAACATTAAAATATGAGGTGAGGGGTATATGATCCAAAAGGAGACGCAGTCAAATGAATTAAAACGTACGATGCAAAGCAGACACCTCTTCATGATTGCTCTTGGGGGAGTTATCGGAACGGGATTGTTTATGGGATCTGGACAAACTGTTCACAATGCTGGACCAGGTGGAGCCATTCTTGCCTATTTAGTCGGCGGCTTTGTTATGTATTTAACGATGCTTTGTCTTGGAGAATTAACAGTTGCCATGCCGGAAGCAGGTTCTTTTCAAAGTTATGCTAGTAAATTTATTTCACCTGGTTTTGGATTTGTGGTGGGGTGGATGTATTGGCTGAATTGGGCTGTAACTGTCGGAGTTGAATTAACGACTGTCAGTATTTTAATGAAGCGCTGGTTTCCAGATGTTGCATCTTGGATATGGTGTGTTTTATTTGCTGTTATACTCTTTCTTGTAAACGCTTCCTCCGCACGTGCGTATGCTGAAGCTGAGTTTTGGTTTGCAAGTGTTAAAGTAATAACAATTATTCTTTTTATTTTACTTGGCGGCGCTGTTATGTTTGGTATATTAGACTTTAGTGGTAAGCCGGCACCGATGTTCCATAACTTCACAGAAAATGGTGGGTTATTTCCAAACGGGCTTCCAGCCGTTCTTCTTACGATGATTACCGTTAACTATGCGTTCCAAGGAACAGAATTAATAGGGATTGCTTCAGGTGAAAGTAAACAACCAGAAGTAACAATACCACGTGCTATAAAAAGTACAATTTGGCGAACACTTTTCTTTTTCGTTCTTGCTATTTCTGTAGTTGTAGGATTATTACCATGGCAAGAAGCAAATCTTGTAGAAAGCCCGTTCGTACTCGTTTTTGACACAGCTGGAATCCCTTATGCAGCAGACATTATGAATTTTGTTATTATTACAGCAGTATTATCGGTGGCAAATTCTGGTTTATACGCAAACTCTCGTATGCTTTGGGCGATGGCAAAACAAGGAATGGGAAGTCCGCGCTTCACAAAATTAACGAAAAAAGGGGTACCGATCAATGCTTTGATTTTTAGCTTAATCTTTGCCGGCCTTTCTCTTTTAACAAGTGTATTTGCCGCTGATACCGTCTTTTTAGTATTAACATCGATTGCGGCTATGGCAGCTGTCGTTGTTTGGATGTCCATTGCTGCATCTCAATTTTTCTTTAGAAGAGAATTTATTAAGAACGGCGGGGATATACGAGACTTAAAATACCGTACGCCGCTTTATCCTCTTGTTCCTATTGCGGCGTTTTCTTTAAACTTTGTTACATTTATAAGCTTAGCATTTATTCCAGACCAACGCATCGCTTTATATTGCGGTATTCCATTCATGATTATTTGTTATATTTTTTATAGATTAAAATATAAAAAAATTGTCACATTTGAACAGCAAAAAAACATCTCGTAAAAATAAACTAAATATATGGAATATTCAGCTATCTTATCCTATTATGAGATAGCTTTTTTCTATTTATTGGATATTTTGGTATAACTTTATTTATCTTAAAATTTTAAAAATCGAAATATGATCTCAAAAATAGTTTACAATATTAGCAAGTTACAAATGTTTTTCATCGTAAAAACTGTGCATTTGTGTCTATTTTTTAACAATATCTCAAAAACTATTGCCATCTATAAATTAATAGGTTTATATTGTTTTATTGGCATAGTTTCAATCCAAGGAGAAAGGAGATTTTCAATCGTGCAACTGAAAAAAAAATTTTGGAAGTTGGCTTCTCTTCTTCCACTATCATTACTCTTGTTCCTCGGTGGATGCGAAAAAATCGCTGTATTAAATCCACAAGGACCTGTTGCAAAAACGCAGTATGATTTAATTATTTGGTCACTCATACTGATGTCAGTAATTATTGTAGTCGTATTCGTCCTGTTCACAATTATTTTAATTCGTTACCGTGAAAAACCAGAAAATATGGACTATGAGCCACCTGATATACACGGTAATACTCTTTTAGAAGTTATCTGGACTATTTTCCCTGTTATCATCGTGATTGCATTGTCAATCCCAACTGTAAAAGCAACGTACGCATCGGAAAAGCCACCAGAGCAAACAAAAGATATAAAACCTGTTGAAATTTACGTTACATCTGCTAACTGGAAATGGTTATTCAGTTATCCTGAGGAAGGAATTGAAACCGTTAACTATTTAAATGTACCAGCAGGTGTACCAATTCAATTTAAATTAACTTCTGTTGGTCCAATGAATGCTTTCTGGATTCCAGAACTTGGTGGAATGAAGTATACAATGGATGGCATGATTATGGATTTATACCTACAAGCTGATAAACCAGGTTCTTACACTGGACGTAGTGCAAACTTCTCTGGTGAAGGATTTACTCACATGGAGTTTGAACTTGAAGCAAAAACAAAAGAAGAGTACAACAAGTGGGTAAAAGAAGCAAAAGGTGCTCCTAAGTTATCAGAAAACAAATATAAAGAAATCATTCAACCAGGTGTAGTAGGGCGTATGACATACTCTAATACACATTTAAAATATGTAGATCCAAAATCACTTGAATATTGTGATTACAACTACTACAAAAACAAAAAGTAATAACGATTATTCCAACAGATTGGAGTGAATATAGTGAAGCTTGATGAATTTTTTGTCACAGGCGATCCGATTATATACGGAGCGGACGTATCTATTGTTCTTGTGACGTTAGGAATCATTTTTGTGCTGACAAAGTACAAAAAGTGGAGATGGCTTTGGGATGAGTGGTTAACTTCTGTTGACCATAAGAAAATTGGATTGATGTATATCATTTCAGCAATTGTAATGATGTTCCGCGGCGGTATGGATGGATTAATGATTCGTGCTCAGTTAACATTTCCTGACACAACATATTTAAACGCTGAACATTATAATGGTATCTTTACAACACACGGTACAGTTATGATTCTCTTCATGGCAATGCCGTTTGTTATGGGACTTATGAACGTTGTTGTTCCTCTTCAAATTGGAGCACGTGACGTTGCATATCCTTTCTTAAATGCATTAAGTTTTTGGTTATTCTTCGTCGGTGCTATGTTATTTAACATCGCCTTCGTTATCGGTGGTTCTCCAGACGCTGGGTGGACATCATACTTCCCAATGGCTGGTACAGAATTTAGCCCTGGTGTAGGAAATAACTACTATGCAATTGCATTGCAGATTTCAGGTCTCGGGACGCTGATGACAGGGATTAACTTCATGGTAACAATCTTAAAAATGCGTGCACCAGGCATGAAGTTAATGCAAATGCCAATGTTTACATGGTCTATTTTAATTACATGTGTCATCATCATCTTTGCTTTCCCAGTATTAACAGTTGCTCTTGCATTAATGTCATTTGACCGTCTATTTGACGCTCACTTCTTTACGATGGCGAGCGGCGGTATGCCAATGCTTTGGGCGAACTTGTTCTGGGTATGGGGTCACCCTGAAGTATATATCGTTATTTTACCGGCATTCGGTATTTTCTCTGAAATCGTAAGTACGTTCTCACGTAAACGATTATTTGGATATACAGCAATGGTTTACTCAATGGTTGCAATCGCAACTCTAAGTGGTCTTGTATGGCTGCATCACTTCTTTACAATGGGTGCAGGACCAGCAGTTAACTCATTCTTCTCGATTTCGACAATGGCGATTTCGATTCCAACGGGTGTTAAGATCTTTAACTGGCTGTTTACGCTTTATAAAGGTCGTATCCGTTTTACAGTTCCAATGCTTTGGTCATTGGCGTTTATTCCAAACTTCGTAATTGGTGGAGTTACAGGGGTTATGCTTGCGATGGCAGCAGCTGACTATCAATACCATAACAGCTACTTCCTAATCGCTCACTTCCACTACGTATTAATTGCAGGTACAGTATTCGCGATGCTTGCTGGATTTACATTCTGGTATCCAAAGATGACTGGTCATATGCTAAATGAGCGTCTTGGTAAATGGACATTCTGGATCTTTATGATCGGATTTAATATCTGTTTCTTCCCAATGTATTTCCTAGGTTTAGATGGTATGACTCGTCGTATGTACACTTACTCTGCAAACCTTGGATGGGGCGGATTAAACCTAATCGCATCTGTCGGTGCAGTAATGATGGCAGTTGGCTTTGCTTTATTATGCTACAACGTAGTTTATAGCATTCGTCATGGTGAGCGCGATGTAACTGGAGATCCTTGGGATGCTCGTACACTTGAATGGGCAACACAATCTCCAGTACAACATTACAACTTTGCAAAATTACCAGAAGTTAAGCATAGCGATGTATTCTGGGAAATGAAGAAAAACGGCGAAACTATTATACCAAAACCTGAAGAATTAAAACCGATTCATATGCCAAGTAATTCAGGCGTTCCAATCATTATGTCTTGTTTTATCGGTCTTGCAGGTTTTGCATTAGTATTTAGCTGGTTCTGGTTAGCAATTGTCGGTGGTATTGGTATGTTAGGTTGTATGATCTGGCGCTCGTTTGATTACGACGACGGATACTACGTTAGCGTAGATGAAATTAAAAAGACAGAACATGTTGCATGAGAGGTGAAACGAAATGGCGGCTTTAGATAAAAGCTTACCTCTAGAATATCAAGCTGAACAAAGTAGATTGAATATTTTAGGGTTTTGGATTTTCCTTGGGGCTGAAATCGTGCTGTTTGCAACACTTTTCGCCTCTTACCTAGTATTAGCTGGTCGTACGGCAGACGGGCCAACACCAGCACAAATTTTCGAAATAAAGCCTGTTATGATTGAAACACTTCTTCTTTTAACAAGTAGTTTCACATGCGGGATTGCAATTCATGAAATGCGTAAAGAAAACAAAAATGGTATGCTCCTATGGTTTATCCTTACGTTACTATTAGGTGCTGGATTCCTTTACATGGAGATTGAAGAGTTTATCATGTATGTTGGCCAAGGTGCTACACTACAAACAAGCGGATTCTTATCTGGATTCTTCGTTCTTCTTGGAACGCACGGTGCCCACGTAACAGGTGGTATCATTTGGGCAACTTGTGTTATTATCCAAATTTTAAAACGAGGACTGACACCAGTTACAGCTCGTAAAGTATTTATTATCAGCTTATACTGGCATTTCCTTGATGTTGTTTGGATCTTCATTTACACACTAGTTTACTTGAACGGGATGGTGGCGTAATAATGGGACAAAACAATACAAATGCTCATAGCGGATTTCCATGGTCACACGTTTTCGGATTTATTTTATCGCTTGCATTAACGTTCCTAGCTTTATATGTAGCGTTACACACAAGCTTGCCACTTTCAACAATTTTAACAAGCATTCTTGTAATGGCAGTGGCACAAGCAGCATTACAATTAGTTATGTTTATGCACATGACAGAAGGAGAGGGAGTAATACAAACAATCACAATCGTATTCCACTTTTTCATCGCGGCAATAACGGTTGTTGGTACAGTTTGGATTTTCTTCTCTATGTAATATATTTTCAAAAGCCTGTTGGGACATTGTCTCAGCAGGTTTTTTTGTAATTATTTCTTAAGGTTCACTTCTGTGTATGGTAAAATATTACTATTATATAACTAAGGAAGTGGCAATACATGTCAATCTCAACTTTAGCCCTTTTATTACTTGGGGAAGTACTTATCGCAATTATATTAATTGGTTTAAGCATTGAAATTTGGAGTTATGGATGGAAAAAAACAAAGGCAGTAAAATATTCTTGTATCTTATGTTCTCTTATTATTGGAACGAGTAGTGTATTAGGACTTTGCGTCGCACCTGCTTATTTCTTTTTGCAACTCATAGATAAGGCGAACCTTTGAGTATATCGTATATATACAAGTTAAAAAATTCTTTCTTTTGGGGGAGCATCTGGCTGCGGAGAGAAACGGTCAGAGCTTTTTCTATTTATAGACTAAAACATCAAATAAATAAAAACTACAATTATCAGAATAGTTTTTATTTTACAAAGCATACAAGTTATAATAACAGGTAATTGAATGAAGAAAGGATGATTGTATATGGATCTAATCCAAGAAGCATCTATTTCAAAAGAACAGCTTATTTGGTGGAGAAGACATTTTCATATGTACCCAGAGCTTTCTTATTCTGAAGAACAAACATCTCAAATGGTTTATGATATACTGCAAACCTTTCCTCATCTAGAAGTTTCGCGTCCGGCGCGTTATAGTGTAATGGCACGATTGATTGGTAAGCAACCCGGAAGAACAATTGCGCTTCGTGCTGATATGGATGCCTTGCCTATCGAAGAGGAAAACCAGTTTGATTTTGTTTCCCGTTCTAAAGGAGTTATGCATGCGTGCGGACATGATGGACATATGGCGATGTTACTGGGAACAGCATACACACTTTCACAAAAATATGATCAAATTGAAGGGGAAATTCGCTTTTTATTTCAACATGCTGAGGAAAACTTTCCGGGCGGTGCACAGGAAATGGTTGACGCTGGTGTTATGGAAGGCGTTGATTGCATTATTGGTGCACATCTTTGGTCACCGCTAGAAGTTGGGAAAATTGGCGTTATATATGGTCCAGCGATGGCTGCTCCAGATGCATTTTCGATTACGATTATTGGGAAAGGTGGACATGCTGGTATTCCGCATGAAACAATTGATAGTATCGCGATTGGTACACAATTTGTTTCTCAATTACAACAAATTGTCTCAAGGCTCACGAATCCGTTAGATTCATTGGTGTTATCGGTAACACAGTTCCATGCAGGGACAACTCATAATGTAATTCCTGATAGTGCGACAATCGGCGGGACAGTGAGAAGCTTACGAAATGAACTTCGGAAGCAAACAGCAGAGCGCATTGAAAAAATCGTAAAAAGTATTACAGAGGCATACGGTGCATCTTATACATTTACATACGAATATGGATATCGCCCAGTTGTAAACGAAGAGACTGTAACAAGACATGTAGAAACTACGGCATTGCAACTTTTAGGAAAGGAATGTGTTGTTCGCTTACAGCCAACAATGGCTGGAGAAGATTTTTCAGCATTTTTACAAAAAGCTCCAGGTACATTTTTCTTTATAGGGGCTGGAAATGAAGAGAAAGGGATTATATATCCTCATCATCATCCGCGTTTTACAATTGATGAGGATGCCTTGCCAATTGGGGTAAGCGTATTTGTTTCGTCAGTTTTGAATTTCATGAGAAATGGAAAATAAGATCTTGTTTTATTCGAGTTATCCAGTCACTAAGGGATAACTCTTTTTGTATATATTTTCTTTAAGTAGAGAAATCTAACTATATAAATTCGTTTTACATTTTTGAGATCTAAGCCGCTGCTATGCAAAATACAACAGGACCGCCCCTTTGTTTTACACCTCCTTTCATGTGGCAGAAAAAGGCCCTGACCGTTTCTATGCACGGCCAAATGCTCTCGTCTCCCTCTAAAAAGAAATAGATTTTTATGTCGCTTTTTTAACTTATATAACATTTTGAAACAGAAAGTTAGGTGGTATATATGATTGGATTAAATACTAACTTATCGAAAATAACAAATGAAATTCGAAATAAGTTAGATTCACCTAACGACTTAACTGTGCGTGAATTTTCTCTTTTAGGGGCAAATAATCGCTGTGCAGTCGTCTTTTTATGCGGACTCAGTAATAAAGACATGATTTATCGCTTTGTTATTCGGCCATTGCAGTATGAAGAAATTCCTAAACAAGCACCAATTATGCAAACAGTAATGGATCGCTTTTTATCAGTTGGAGAAGTGAGTATTGCAAAGACATTTCCAGATGTTATGAATGCACTATTAGCAGGCGATACAATTGTGTTACTTGATGGTATTTCTTCCGCAATAATTATAAATTTCCGTGAATGGGAAAAACGAAGTCTCGATTCACCTTCTACCGAGACAATCATTCGCGGACCTAATTTAGGATTTATTGAGGATGTAAATGTAAATAAAATGTTAATTCGGCGTCACATCCGTGACCCGCAACTGCGTTTTCGCTCTTATATCATGGGGAAGCGCTCACAGAAAGAAGTAACGTTAGTTTATATTGAAGACATTATTAATCCTTATATTGTAGAGGAGTTACATAATAGAATTCAATCTATTGAAACTGATATTATTTTTGAAACAGGAACGATTGAACAATTGATACAAGATAATAATTTATCCCCGTTCCCTCAATTTTTAAATACAGAAAGACCAGATAATGTTGCCGCATCACTTGCAAAAGGAAAAGCAGCTATTTTAGTAGACGGTTCTCCATTTGCACTAATTGCTCCGATGGTGATGATTGATATATTTCAATCACCGGAAGACCACTATGAACGGTGGATGATTGGAACGCTGTTAAGAGGACTTCGAATATTAGCAGGCATGATTGCAATTTTATTACCGGCTATGTATGTAGCTCTTGTTTCTTATCATCAAGGGCTTATTCCCTCTACTCTTGCCTATTCAATTGCTGGAGCAAGAGAAGGTGTCCCATTCCCGGCGTATGTCGAGACGCTCATCATGGCTTTCACAATGGAACTTATTCGCGAAGCCGGGATCCGTCTTCCTAAGCCGATGGGGCAAACGATTGGGATTGTAGGAGGTCTTGTCATTGGAGAGGCTGCTGTAAGTGCTGGGATTGTAAATCCGTTTCTTGTCATTATTATTGCAGTCACAGCGGTAGCTACATTTTCATTGCCGGTATATAGCATTACGATTACTTTTCGTATTTTACTGTTTGCATTTATTTTAGCTGCTACAGTTTTTGGGTTGTATGGAATTATTTTAGGATTAATTGCATTAGCGATTCACATCGTCAATTTAACGAGTGTTGGAGTACCATATTCAGCGCCGATTGCACCTGCTTTTTATAAGGATTGGAAGGAGGATGTGGCTCGTTTGCCTAAAGCGATGTTAAAAGAAAGACCTGAGTATTTACAACCGAAAGATAATACATTGCGTTCGAAGGAGAGAGAATAAAGTGAAACCATTTGAGTATGGAGATGAAGAAATTGGTACTCGTGAACTCGGTTTTGCTGTATCTTCTACCATTATTGGTACAGGTGCACTTTCTATGCCGCGCGTTATGGCAACTCATTCCCTTTTTGCTGATGGATGGATTCTTTTACTCATAGGGGGGGTAACAAGTGCTTGTTTTGTATGGTTTATCATGAAGGTAGCCATTTTATTTCCGAAACAAAATTTTGTTCAATATACGAGCGTGTATTTAACGAGGCCGATTACTTATATTGTCTGTTTTATTTTAATCCTAACATTTACGGGAATTACGGCTTATGAAGCGCGAACAATTTCTATTATTTCTCAAACATATTTATTTAGTGAAACACCTGTTCAGCTTTTGTCTTTTTTTTATTTGCTTGTTGTTGTTTATGGTGTTTGTGGATCTAGGACAGGTTTATTAAGGCTTAGTGTTATATTCTTACCGATTGTTCTTACTGCTATTATTTTGTTATCGCTGTTAAATGTTAATTTAATGGAATTTGAAAATGTATCTCCATTTTTTAAAACTAAAATTAATAAATATGTAGGGGGGGTCAGAGAAACCGCTTTTACATTTATTGGATTCGAGGTAGGTTTTTTCTATGCTGCTATACTAAAATCAACGAAAAAAGCCCCTCTTGCAGCAGTAAAAGGGGTTATGGTTACTGTTTTATCCTATATATTAATTTATGTTACTTGTATAAGTGTATTTACTTATTTAACAACTAGCACTTTAACATATCCAACAATTGAACTTGGAAAGGAGATTGAAATAGGAGGAGGATTTCTAGAGAGATTTGATGCGATCTTTTTTATAACATGGATTATTACTGTTTTTAATACAACTGCATTGTATTATGATGTTGCTATTTTTTTATTTTGTGCAATGTTTCCTGCAATAAAAAAACATACGTTTATTTTTATTAGCGCACCTATCATTTATATTGTAAATATGATTCCAGGTAATTTGAATGTGATAAGTAAGTACGGTACATATTTAGCTTGGGTTGACATGGCGGTTATGTTTGTTGTTACGCTTCTTATTTTTATTGTTTATAAAATAAAAGAAGGGGGAAATAAAAATGAAACCTCTTCTTAACATAATGGGCTGCATATTTTTTGTTATATTGATAAGCGGTTGCTCTGAGCGGGAGGAAATTGAAGAAAGAGGCTTCGTTGTTGGTGTTGCATTCGACCCGGCAACGAATAAGGGAGAAAAAAGTGAAACGGCAACTACCAGTTATCCACGCCTTATAAAAGGAACGTATCAAATTGTGTTGCCGAGTTCTTTAACGGAGCAGGACAGTAAAGACGGCGGGAAAAACTATATTAATATTAATGCAACGGCTGATAGTGTATTTGCTCAAATTCGTATTATCTCTAAGAAGATAAGCCGTTCTTTATTTTTTCCTCATATAGAAGTACTTATTTTTTCTGAGGACTTATTGAAAAAACCTTTCGTTTTAGAAGATGCATTAGATGTATTTTTTCGTGATCATGCGATGCGAAGGAATATTCGTATTTTCGTTTCAAAAGGAAGGGCGGAAGACATATTAAAACAGAGTGCAAAACCAGAAAATTTACCAGCTAAATATATAAGTATGATATCAAATCATGCACAAAAAAATGCCCAAATGTTAGAAGCGATTCGAATTGGTGATTTGCAAGAGAAAATGTCTGCTAACAGAAGTTTTGTTCTTCCAGTCTTAGGACTAACGCGTCAGGGGATTAAGATGGAAGGAGCAGCTGTATTTCGCGGGAAAGACAAAAAGCTTGTCGGTAGATTAAATGGAATGGAAACATTAGGATTAAATTATATTATTGGGAAAAAAGTAGGAGGTTTTTTTAAAATTCAAAGAGGAAATCAACAGATTGTATTTGAAATCCGTTCAATGCACCGGAAAATTCATCCATTCTTAACGGATCCTACAAAACCTAAATTTGTAATTGATGTATATTTAGCTGGGGCATTAGCAGAAGTTTATTTAAGAAAAGATAATAAGGCGATGAGTGACAAGGAAATCAGCAAATACCTTGCAAGTGAAATGGAAAAACAGCTACAAAAGACAGTGAAAGTTGTTCAAAAAGATTTGAAAGTAGATGTACTTGGAGTAGGAGAGTATTACAAGCGCAAAAATTATAAGAAATGGATAAAAGTTAAAAAAAATTGGGATAAAGGCCAAAATTATTTTAGCAATAGCCATATCATTGTTCGTGTACATCCAAGTATTGAACATACAGGGTCTGTGTTACCAATAAGAAGTGAGTAAAGGAGTAGCGTCATGTTTACAAATTTAGGGATTATATGTACGGTTTTAATGGCAACTCTCCCGTATACAGCTTATTTTATTCATAAAAAAATACAAGAATATGGTGCGCAACCTTGGCAAAAACAAATGCAGCCCAAAAAGAAACCTGAGTAATACGGAGGGAACTGAAAAAGTCCGTTTAAAGAGAAAAAGAAGATAACCATCTACTTTGTATTGTTGGTTATCTTCTTTTTGTTCTCTGTATATGGATGGGATTGTCATTCTTACTTAAAGTCGCAATACGTCGCATGTTTTTTACTATATGATTCCTAACCAGTTTATTAATTGCGTAGAAAGGAATGTAACAACAATGGCAATTACAGTTGGAATTGCAAATGAAAGAAAAGTCCATTTTACACTTTTCGTTTCTTTATAGATATTAACTAAAGTTGTTCCACACGGGAAATGAAGAAGAGAGAACAGCATCATATTTAATGCAGTTAGCCAAGTCCAACCGTGCTCGAGAAATAACTGTTTAATTTGTGTTAAATTTTCTAGCTCTGTTAATGAACCTGTTGATAAATAAGCCATTAATAAAATTGGAACAACAATTTCGTTTGCGGGTAAACCGAGAATAAATGCTGCTAAAATATATCCGTCAAGTCCAAGTAATTTTGCAAACGGATCTAAAAAGTTCACTATATACATAAGAAGGCTTGTGTCTCCAATAAATACATTTGCTAGTATCCATGTTAATATCGCTGCAGGTGCTGCTACGATAACAGCACGTTTTAGAACGTATATGGATTTATCGAGTGTTGCACGTACGATCGTATCCCAAATTTTAGGCTTTCTATAAGGTGGTAATTCTAGTGTGTAGTGGGTTGGAACACCTTTTAAAGCTGTTTTTGAGAGTACCCATGATACAGTTAAAGTTACGACAATACCAATTATAACCATACCGACAACAACACCGGATGTTACAAGGGTTTGCATGCCACCCGTATATCCAGCGGCCATGAATAAAGATGCTAATAAAATAAGTGTTGGCCACCTGCCATTACAAGGAACAAAGTTATTTGTTAAGATTGCGAGCATACGTTCACGTGGTGATTCAATAATACGCGTTGACATAATTGCAGCTGCATTACAGCCAAAGCCCATTGCCATCGTTAATGATTGTTTTCCGTGTGCTCCGGCACGTTTAAAAAGACGGTCCATGTTAAAAGCAACACGTGGCAAGTACCCATAGTTTTCTAGTAAAGCGAATATTGGGAAGAAAATAGCCATTGGCGGTAACATAACACTAATAACAGCCCCTGTTCCGCGAAATAAACCGAGAATAAGAATACCATGTAGCCATTTCGGGGCATTCATTGTTTGGAACCAAGTTGTTAAATGACCTTCTGCCCATCCGAACAATTCAGCAATCATATCAGAAGGAACGTTAGCTCCTGCAATTGTAAGGTAAAAAACAACAGATAAAATAGCAAGCATAATAGGAAAGCCAAATATAGGAGAAGTGAAGATTTTATCGAGCTTCTCTGAGCGATATAATTTATTTTTATCTGTATATTGAACCGAATCCTTACAAATAGTAGCTGAAGCACGGTAAATATCACCGACAATTTCATCGCGAATGTCTTCTTTAACAAGTGTCCGCGCATGATGAACGATATAGTCTAATGGAAGGGCTTTACTGGCTGAATGAGATTTCATTAATTACGACCTCCCTTACAAGTGGTTCTTCATGATGTTTTTGAAGAGATTCTAAGAAATTCTTGTCTCCATCTAAAATGCGAAGTGCAATCCAACGAGCTGGATAAGCGTCTCCAAAAACTTTATATATTTGCGGCTCGAGTTCCTGAATCATTTTTTCTATTTTTGCGTTATAAGTAATTTGAAAAGGGGTAGGGATTAATTTTCCATTTACTACTTTTTCAATTGTATTTAGCAACTGACCGATTCCGATTTTGTTGCGGGCAGAAATTTTTACAACAGGAACTCCAAGAGATTTTGCTAATTTTTTCTCATCGATTATAATGCCTTTCTTTTCTGCTTCATCAATTAAATTCACACATATAATCACTTCTTTTGTCATTTCCATTACTTGCAAGGCTAAGTTCAAATTTCTTTCCATTGCAGTGGCATCAACAACAACAACTGTCACCTCTGGTTTTTCAAAAATAATATAGTCACGTGCCACTTCTTCATCAGCAGAATTTGAGTATAAGGAATATGTTCCTGGCAAATCGATTACAGTATAGAGGTTTCCATTATGTTCATATTCGCCTTCAGCTTTTAATACCGTTTTTCCTGTCCAGTTTCCAGTATGTTGTTTTAATCCAGTTAACGTATTAAATAATGTGCTTTTTCCTGTGTTTGGATTCCCAGCTAATGCGATGCGATGTTTCTTCATTGTGAATCATCTCCTATCAAGCTTCCTAATATGAGAGAGCTCTCTTCATTTCGAAGTGCGATTGTTGTATTGCTTACTTGATATGCAATGGGATCGCCAAGCGGGCTTTTTTGCAACACTTTAATCGTTGCCCCTGGAATGAATCCTAAATCTAGCAGGCGACGTTTCATAGTTCCTTCTAATTGGATTTTTTCAATTTGTACGAGCTGACCTGTTTTAAAAGTAGAAAGTGGTTGAGTTTTAACCGATGTCATAAGAGTTACCTCACCTCTATTTTTTTAGTACGAGTTCAAAAAGTTTCCCTAGGGAAACTTTTGGTTAATATTATACTAGATGATAGTGAAGGATATTGTCAATTGTTACTTTAGAAATATTCAATCATTTATTTGAGTGTTCCGATTTATCCCGCTATTCTTGGGCAGTAAAACCTTCACTTATGAAAGTTTCACATCTATATATAAGTTGAAAAACGACATAAAACCTAGGGGCACGAGAACGTTTGATTGCGCATAGAAATGATTAGGGCCTTTTCCTGCCACATATAATGTTTAAAACAAAAGGGGAAAGTGAGTGTAGTTCATGTTGTATTCTGCCTAGCAGCAACTTATTCGAAGAATTTAAATGGGTATATAAATGTTATTCCATTGCACGCTGAGGTTTTAGGTGTTTTAACAGGAGAAACGTAGAGTTTTTGTAAAAACAATCTTAATAAAATCGTAGAAATATATATTGAAATTTACGTTTAATTTACATTATTAAAATTAAATTTACAATGTGTATGGTTTCTTTAGGTTTTTCGCTATTTTTTGTAGAGAAACAATGAATATATATAGCTTTTTCTAAGAATCTACAGCCTTTACTTAAAATTTAAAAACGCTTAACACTGACATAATATTATTATCCTACAATGAATTTATGTTACGGGATATGCACATCAGGAAATGAAAAGTGATAATTAAATGGGGGTACAAAACATGGTTATGAAAAAAGGCTTGAAATTTTCTTTAGCGGCATTGGTAGTTGCTGGTGCTTTAGTAGGGTGCGGGAAATCAGAAAGCACAGGAAATAAAGAAACTGCTAAAGGTGGTAATGAACCGAAACAAGAATTATCGGGTACAATTACAGCGGCTGGTTCTACAGCGCTTCAACCACTTGCAGAAGAGGCAGCTAAAGAATTTATGGACAAAAATTCAAAAGTATCAATTACAGTTCAAGGTGGCGGTAGTGGAACTGGAATTAACCAAGTAGCTTCTGGTGCTGTTCAAGTTGGTAATTCCGATGTTCCAGCTGCGGATAAAATAAAAGAAGCAGATAAAGCGAAAGAATTAGTAGATAACAAAGTTGCAGGTATCGCATTTGCATTAGTTGTAAATAAAGATGTAAAAGTTGATAACTTAACATTAAAACAAGTACAAGATATTTTCTCTGGTAAAGTTACAAACTGGAAAGATGTTGGCGGAAAAGATGAAAAAATCAATATAGTTAATCGTCCAGCAGCATCTGGTACACGTGCTACATTTGAAAAAACAGTTATGAAAGACGTGAAAATTAACGATGCTACAGGTACAACACAAGACTCAAATGGTGCAGTAGAGCAAGCGATTAACTCTACACCAGGATCTGTTAGCTACTTAGCTATGTCCTACATGACTGGTGACAAAAAAGGTACTTTAAAAACATTGAAAATTGATGGCGTAGAACCAAAAACTGAAAATATTTCTGCTGGTAAATATCCGTTTTGGTCTTATGAATACATGATTACAAAAGGTGAAGCAAAAGATGCAACAAAAGGCTACATTGATTATGTAAAAGGTAAAGACTTTGAAAAGAAAGTAGAAGAGATGGGTTACATCCCAATGTCTAAATTAAAGCAATAATATAAAGTGAAACTTTAATCAGTGGGGGGTTCTTTATCCCCCACTGATTATTAGTTGAACCAATCGGGCGCATGCCAGCAGTTTATCTCCCACCGAATATTCTAGCCACTGGAGCTGGACAATGTTTTCGCTGAATTTTGAGGTGGGAGTATTACTGCTCGCGAATAGCGGGATAAAGCGGGGCTGGCTATTTAGCCAGTCCTGTTCATTTCAATATATGAAGTGAGGTTGTGGTCTTGTGATGAAGGGGAAAAAACAAATTAACTACGTAAAAAGTGAATATATTGGAAGAACACTTGTGACGCTTTGTGGTTTATTAATTGTTGCAATTACATTAGCTATTATCGCGTTCATTTGTGCAAAAGGGATTCAATCATTTACACAAAGTAATATCTCGATTTCAGAAGTGTTTACATCAACAAAATGGGCTCCGAATGAAGGAAATGGAAGTTTTGGGGCTGTTATTTTCATAGTTGGATCTACGCTAGTATCTCTTGGTGCGGTAATCATTAGTGCACCAATTGCAATTGCACTCGCAGTGTTTATGAATTTGATTTCACCGAAGTTTGGAAATAAAGTATTAAAGCCGGTTTTAGAATTGTTGGTAGGGATTCCGTCTGTTGTATATGGTTTACTAGGCGTCACGATTTTAGTCCCGATTTTACGAGATTCATTTGGTGGTGTAGGATTTAGTTTAATTGCAGGTATTGTTGTATTAAGCATTATGATTTTGCCAACGATTGCAAGTATTGCTTCTGATGCAATTCGTTCGGTTCCTTTTGAATATTTAGAAGCCTCTTATGGTTTAGGATCGACAAAATGGCAAGCGATTAGTCGTATTATTGTTCCAGCTGCAAAAAAAGGTATTTTAACAGGGGTTGTTCTTGGATTAGCTCGAGCTTTCGGGGAAGCATTAGCAGTGCAAATGGTAATAGGAAATACAATAAAATTACCAGAAGGAATATATAGTCCAACTTCAACTTTAACGGGTATTTTGACAATGGATATGACAAATACGTTAAATGGAACGGCCTGGAATAATGCGCTATGGACGTTAGCGATGATATTACTTTTGATTTCTTTCTTATTTATTGTAGTAATTCGAGCGATTGGCCAAAGAGGTGAAAGATAACGATGAATGCTAGAACAGTTAATAGTATATGGACGGGTATTTTTTATGCAGTTGCATTGTTTATAGTCACTTTACTTGTTTTTCTTGTATATGAAATTTTACAAAAAGGTTGGGGATTTTGGGATCCAAGTTTTTTATTTGGAGAACCGAGTAATACAAGAGCAGGAGGAGGGATTGGACCTCAATTATTTAACTCCTTTTACATGCTTGTTATTACATTGATTATTTCGATTCCTTTAGGTCTCGGTGCAGGGATTTACCTAGCGGAATATGCAAAACAAGGTCGTTTTTTAAATTTTGTTCGCTTATGTATTGAGACAATGGCTTCCTTACCTTCTATTGTAGTTGGTTTATTTGGATTGCTTGTGTTTGTTACGACAGCGGGTTGGGGATACACTGTCATGGGTGGAGCTTTAGCCTTAACGATTTTAAATTTACCAGGTTTAACGCGCGTTTGTGAAAATGCAATTACAGAAATTCCATCTAATGTGAAAGAAGCAAGTCTTGGGTTAGGTGCAACAAAGTGGCAAACAATTGTAAGAACGATTCTTCCATCTGCATTGCCGCAAATTATTACAGGTGTAATTTTAGCGGCTGGACGTATTTTTGGTGAAGCGGCGGCACTCATTTACACAGCTGGATTAACGTCACCAATTTTAAACTCGGCAGCAGATTTTTCAAGTCCTGCACATCCATTAAATCCATTCCGACCAGCAGAAACATTAGCAGTGCATATCTGGAAGTTGAATTCTGAGGGAATTATCCCTGACGCGAAACTAATTGCAACAAAATCAGCAGCAGTATTAATCATTATGGTATTACTATTCAATATTATTGCAAGGTTTACCGCATCTGTACTCCATAAGCACTTTACTGGTACGAAAAAATCTCGCAAAAGTAGTAAAGTAAAAGCAGCATAACTTTTTATATACAAATTGAATAACAGATATAAAAAACTTTCTTTTAGATGGGCGAGAGCATTTGGCTATGCATAGAAGCGGTCAGGACTTTTTCCTGCCACGTGCAAGGTTAAAACCAAGGGGAGAAAGCGAGCGGGGATCACTTTTTGTTTTGTATAGCTGCGATTTATGTGTCAAAAGTTTAAAATGGATATATAGAATAAAGAGAGTGTCCTAAAAGTTTGAGAAAATCGACTTTTAAAGGACACTCTTGTTTTGTCATGTGAAATTCTGAAAGGAAAAATGCAAAAGCCGTATTCGGAAGTCTGAATACGGCTTTTATATTTTTAAGATTTAGGAACATTTGTATAAGATTCGTGTTGCTTTTTGCGGTGTCTTCTACTACCGATTCGATCTAGCAATTCGTACATAACGGGTACGACAACTAGTGTTAGTAATGTAGAAACTAATAAACCGCCAATGACTACAACAGCTAAGCTTTTGGATACCATGCTTCCAGCTTGTGTATCACCGAATAATAGAGGGAGCATTGCGAAGATGGTTGTAATAGCTGTCATGATAATTGGGCGCAACCGTACTGAACCAGCTTCTAATAGTGCTTCTCTTGTTGCCATTCCTTTTTCGCGGTTTTGTTGTACACGTTCTATTAATACAATTGCATTCGTTACAACAATCCCGATTAGCATTAAAGCTCCGATAAGAGAGTTTAAATCGACAGGTATTTGTGAAAGAATTAAACCTAAAATCCCGCCTACAGCTGCTAATGGGAGAGAGAATAAAATTGCAAATGGTGCACGTGCTTGCCCGAAAGTAATGACCATAATTAAGTAAACAACACCAATCGCAATTCCCATAACCTTAAATAAATCAGTGAAATTTTCTTGCATCGATTCTGTTGCTCCAGCAATGGTAACTTTCGCTCCATCAGGCAATTTCAAATCTGCAATAGCTGTATTTACTTCTGCGCTTACTTTACTTAAGTCTTCACCTTTCGCTTCTGCTGTAACTTGAATTGTTTCTTTTCCGTCCTTGTGAAATATTTCGGTTTGTATTTGTTTTTCAGAAATCGTTGCAACATCTTTTAATGCGATTAAACCAGTGATTGGTGACAAAATATTTGAGTTTAAAATCGCATCTTTATTAGGAGGCTCTGTTTTTTTGTGTTCTAGCATAAGAGTTGTCTTTTCATTGTCGAGTGTGATTTGGCCAATTGGCGATTTTTTCATTAGAAATGCCACTTGTTGTCCGATGACTTCAGAATTTAGTCCTGCTTTTTCTGCTTTTGTTTGATCGACGTTAACAACCCATTCGTTTTTTTCTTCCTCCGTATTCGTTTTTACTTTTGAAAGACCATTTAAGCTTTTTAATTTTGTAGTAACAAGGTCGGAAGTTTGTTTTAAATCTTTATTATTGTTAGCGGTGATGTTAAATTGTAATGCATTTCCACCACCGAAATTTGAAAAACTTACTTTTATATAATCAAATGTTGCTGGTTGAAATTGATTCTGTTCTTTTTTTAGTTTATTAATGTACGTTTCAAGGTCAATTCCTTTTTTAAACCCTACATATATACTTGCAAGATTGTTTTTTGTCGTTTGTCCCCACTGTGCATCTTCTGAAGCAGAACCCATCCGTAATGTAACATCTTGTACTTGTGAATCTGCAAGTAACTTTTTCTCAAATTCAAAAGCTTGCTGTTTCCCTTTCTCTAAATCGTAATTAGCAGGAAATGTCATATTAATGGAAAGCATGGTGTTATCATCAGATTTAATGTTGGCTTTTGGGAGTAGAATGTAAGCTGCAATTGAACCAACAAATAATAAAAAAGAAGTAAATAAAATGATAAATTTATGTGATAACGACCATTTTAAAATGGCTGTATAACGTTTCGTTTCTTTTCGCTCTTCATGTTTTGTTTTCTTTAAAAGTAGAAAAGCCATGAGTGGAACAACTGTTAATGCTACCAATAAGGATGAAAGAATTGAATATACAACAGCTAACACCATAGGTAACATAAATTCACCGATTCCACCTGATACGAGACCGATTGGTAAAAAAACAGCGACGGTTGTTAAAGTAGAAGATGTAATCGCGATTGCAACTTCTTTTGTAGCATCAATAATGACGTCTTTTGAGAAAGAATCTTTTTGTAAACGACGGAAAATGTTTTCAATTACAACGATGCTATCATCGACAAGGCGTCCGACAGCAACTGCTAATCCACCTAATGTTAAAATATTTAAAGTGATATGAGATTGATTAAGTAAAAAGAGTGTAAGGAGTATGGATAAAGGGATACTGACAACGGCGATTAAAGTAGTACGAATGTTACGCAAGAAAATTAAAATGATGAATGTAGCGGCAATAGCACCAAGAACAACTTCTTTAGCCATACTTGTAACAGCGTTTTGGACCTGTTCGTGTGTGGACATAAGTGTTTTTATCGTAAAAGTATCTTTATATTGTTTACTTATATCATTAACCTTTTTCTCGATTTCTTTTCCGATTGTAACAGCATTTTTGCTTGGTTCTTTCATAACGACTAGTACAGCGCCATCTTCTCCGTTAATGTGAGAAATTGCATCATGATGTTGTTTCAACTCAATTTTTGCGATATCACTTAATTTTACTTGCGGTGTGAGTGTAATGTTTTTTACCTCTTCAATACTTTTAATTTCTCCAATTACACGAAGTAGATGATTTTCATTATTTATAGATATTTGCCCAGCTGGTATAGAAACTTCTTTTCCTTGAAGGGCAGATACGATTTGTGATGTTATGATGTTTTGATCTTTCATTTTAACGGGATCTAATACAATAGATAGTTCTGATGTTGATTTCCCGTAAAACATAACATTAGAAACACCGTCGATATTTTCAAGTTGTGGGATAATTTCTTTTTCAATTTGTTTTTCATCGGCTTTTGTAAAGCCATTTTTCTTTTGGGCTGTAATTTGTGCGAGTGGAATCATAGAAGTATTTAGCTGGCTGACAATAGGTTTCATTATGCCTTTTGGAAGCGGCATTCCGTTTGTGAGTTTTTCAACTTCACGCGCTGCATCTTTCATATTTGTCTTTGCGGTATACATAATTTCAATCTTTGACAATCCCTCACTTGTTGATGATGTAATGGTATCGACATGTGAAAGATTTCGAAACTGCTTTTCGAGAGGTTCTGTTACTTCTTTTGTCATTGTTTCAGCATCTAGTCCCTCAGATAAGGTAGTAATTGTTACAACTGGTTGATCCATGCTTGGCAAAAACTCCATCGGTAATTTAGAGCCGGAATAAATACCTAATACAGAGATGAGAAAAATCATGATGATAATAGCGGCCCTGTTTTTTAATGAAAACTTCGTCAATCTTTCCATAAGTGAATTCCTCCATGATAGGGTTTGATGGTTTACTGTTTTACTATATAACAAACGATAAGGATTTAGAGTTAAGTGTATGTAAAAAATTCCTAAAAAAATTCTTAAGTGAGGCGTTCAGTGTATGGCTAGCGAAAGGTTTATAAAGGATTGAATTGATATCATCAAAAAAACTTTATGTTTTTTTAAAAAAATACTTGTATTAAAAAAAAGAAGATGATATATTAATAAACGTCGCTGCTGCACTTCAGCAGAAAGCGAAAAATAAAAAACTTAGTTGACATTGAATAACTGAAATGTTAGCATAAGGAAGTCGCAATCAGGCGGCAAACAAGTTCTTTGAAAACTGAACGAAACAAACAACGTGAAACGTCAATTTTTATTTATGATGCTAGACAAACACTTTATTGGAGAGTTTGATCCTGGCTCAGGATGAACGCTGGCGGCGTGCCTAATACATGCAAGTCGAGCGAACCGATTAAGAGCTTGCTCTTAAGAAGTTAGCGGCGGACGGGTGAGTAACACGTA